>JAEWVV010000063.1 GCA_023458995.1 Bacillota bacterium | reverse complement strand
AACCAACGTACATCTTGATGTTCTTCTGGATTGTGTTTAGGTATCTCTTTATCATCAGCTATTAATAAATACGTTGCATTTAAATGGAGATGATCAGGAACATAAACACCTTTTTTGATGTGGTTATGCACATAAATCACATCAAGGGTAAAGATATTTTCGTCATACGGAACAATCGATTCTAATCCTGTTTCTTCTTTTGCTTCTTTTAGTGCAACCCCAAGTAAATCAGGATCACCATCAGCATGTCCACCAACCCATGCCCACGACTGATAAATATGGTGAAACGCAAAAACAATTCTATCAAAACTCTTGTTGCAAACAAATGCGGATGCTGTGATATGCGCTGCTAAATTCGTTCTTAAAAGAGCATCAGGATTATGTGCGATAAAATCCAAGATAAGTGCTCTATCTCTTTCCTCTTGTTCATTTTTGGGTATATATGTCCTAAATAATTGTTCAATATTCATGTCGTTTGTTTTTCCTTTATTAAGTCATCGAGTAGTTGTTTTGTTAAATTACCTCTTAAACTGGATGTATCAGGAAGATTATCTAGCGAATAAAATGCGATTTTCTCAGTTTCATTGTTTTCAATAAATGATCCACCCTTGATTTTCGCTTTAAAGACAACCCAAACCAATCTTAGCTCATCTTTAGTATAGATTTTATAGAGTTCTAAACTCCCAATGTCATACCCAGATTCTTCATAACATTCTCTAATCGCTGCTTCTTCTAATGATTCTCCTAAGTTTCTAAATCCACCAGGAAATGTAATTTTTCCTTTCGATTTTCCTTTCAGATGAACCATCATAAATTGTCCTTCATCATTAAAGGGCACACTTACTGCCGATAAATTAACCCAATTATCCCAATCAATGTAACCACAGCTGCATTTCTTAATTTTGTAGTTTTCTACTTCTACTGGTTCCAGTTTTAAACCACATATAGGACAGTATTCCATGATGAATTCTCCTTATCTTTTTAACTATTTATCCCTATAAAACATGATTACTCAGCAAAATAGGGTTCGATAACTGAAACTTTTTTTAAATCAAAATCAATTTCTACATGCAAGCCATAAGGTAACACTGTTCTTGGATAAGCATGTCCAATATTTAAGTTCACCATGATTGGTAAATGATACTTTTTAGCGTATTCACTTAAGATTTCGTTATACTCTTTAAAATAGCGTTGATTTTGTGGTTTTCCAACAAGCATTGCTTTAATAACGGCTAGAAACCCTCTTTCTTCAAACGCTTTTAAATAGTCCCTAAATAAATCAGGTGTTGGCGTTTCTTCACTTGTCTCAAAAAACATCACTTTATCTTTCCATTCATCTTTAGAAGGCATTAGATTATATGTTTCATAGATTTCTTTTTGTTCTTTATATCTTTTTCCGACATATCCATCATAAAGACTTTCTAAACAACCACCAAGTAACCTACCAGATATCTTACCATGTCCATGTAAAACATGGTAGCCTAACTTTTCTTCATGACTGATTCGTTTAATACCTACTTGATCACTCGAGAAACGCTCTCTTTCCTCATACCAAATAGGAGAAGATAAAATAGGTGTCACTGGACTTTTCTTAAAATACATCATAAGTGTATTCTTTGTATAAGGTAACATTTGATCTTCAAGTTCAGCTAAATCACTTAAGTAGTTAAGTCCATAGTAGGTTGTCATTCCTAATTTATAAAAGAATAAATGATTGTTGGTTGTGTCAGAAAAACCAGTAAAAAGTTTAGGTGTTTTCTTAACTTGATCGATAAAAGGTTGATCATTGATTAAGTATGGTAATAATTTGTATGTTTCATCGCCACCAATTGCACAAAAAATCCCTTTAATTGAAGGATCAAAAAAAGCGTCTTTTAAATCTTTTGCTCTTGCTTCAGGGTGTTCTTCGATAAACTTCGTCCCTTTAAGTGCATTGGGCATAAAAACAGGCGTTAATCCAACCTCTCTTAACCTTTTAACACCAAGTTCAAGTTGATGTTTACATTTACTTTCACCAAGTATACCTGAAGATAAACTAACGATTGCAACCTTATCCCCTTTTTTTAAACTTCTTGGTTTAATCATATACTCATATCCTTTAATGTGAGTCAGTCTTTAAAGATGACATTTAAATCAATTTGAGCAACTTTAGAAATCGTCTCATGAATTGAACAGTAGGTTGCTCCTAATTCTGCTGCTTTTTTTAGTTTTACTTGATCACTACCACCATATATAATAAAATCCATAACAACATGTTTAAGTGTTGCAGGTGTTTCTTCTCTCTTATCACCATTAACTTCAATTTCGGCTTTATCAAATGTTAATCTCATTTTGGTTGAAATACTTAAAAATGTCGCATAAAAACAGGATGCTAAAGCACCGAAAAGAAGATGATAGGGTTTCATGCCTAATTCTTGTTGTCCAATTTTGATGGTTGATGTCGGTGATGTTAATTCACCACGAAAGGTATTATCAAATGCTAATTTAACGGGATCTGCTTTCATTTTGGCTCCAATGTATGTTTATTTTAATCATGATTTCATCATAGAGAATGATGATTATACCTTTATTATATCATGTACTTAGCGATGTTTTTTTAAGTTTCCTTGGTTAATTTAAGTACACACCAAAGATTTTAGCAATTAACCTTTTTGTGATAAAATAGATAGGGTATTTATACGTATAAATATTCTTATTTTTTACCCTGGAGGAGCAAGATGGATTTACTTAAAACATATCATGGAGTCATAACAAAGATG
>JAEWVV010000062.1 GCA_023458995.1 Bacillota bacterium | reverse complement strand
GAAGAAACGTGAATGGAACTTTACGAGCTATAAAGATACCGAGTTTTTATACAAGTATTTTGAAGGAAAGCCTAGATTGATATTTAAGGCAATCAAAGGACAACCTAGAATCAAAGGTAGCGACTTTTGTGAACTGCATCCAAAAGGAACATACATCCTAAAGATGGCAGGACATGTCACGACATGTATTGATGGAGTGATTATGGATACTTGGGACTGTTCATATCGGACAGTATATACAGCTTGGGAAATTGAATAATAGTAATTAGGAGCGATAAGCTCCTTTTTTACTCGTTAATGGAGGAAATAACAGAATGCAAGTAATTACAAGTGAATCAGTGTTTAGTGGACATCCTGACAAGGTTTGTGACCAAATCAGCGATGCAATACTAGATGCTATATTAGAACAAGATAAAAATGCAAGAGTAGCGGTTGAAACAGCAATCAAGGATGATTTTGTATTTGTCTTTGGTGAGGTTACAACAACTGCAAAAGTCGATTATAAAGAAGTAGCAAAAAGCAAACTTAAAGAAATAGGATACGATGAGTCGTTCAATGTCTTAGAAAAGATTAGCAAACAATCACCAGACATTGCACTTGGTGTTGATTCAACTGAATCTCATGAACAAGGTGCTGGTGATCAAGGGATCATGTTCGGTTATGCGTGCAATGAAACAAAAGAGTTGATGCCTTTACCAATCATGCTAGCAAATCAAATCTCGAAAGAAATGGATAAGGCTAGAAAAGAAAAGTATTCACACATCTTTGGTCCTGATGGGAAATGCCAGGTTTCTGTAGAATATGAGAAGGGCAAACCTAAAAAGGTTAAAACCATAGTTGTTTCAGCTCAAACGAAGTCATGGATCAAACGAGAGCTATATGAAGATATCATCATCAATGAAGTGTTAACTAAAGTATTAGATGACAAAGCAATTCGTGAAGCTCATATTCTAATCAATCCAACAGGCGAGTTTGTGATTGGTGGTCCGTATGCAGACTCAGGTTTAACAGGTCGAAAGATTATTGTTGACACCTATGGTGGATACGCAAAACATGGCGGTGGTGCCTTTTCTGGCAAAGATGTGAGCAAGGTGGATCGCAGTGGGGCTTATTATGCTAGGTACGTAGCAAAAGCCGTTGTAAGGGCAAATTTAGCGGACAGGTGCGAAGTTCAGCTTGGCTATGTGATTGGTATTTCAAATCCAGTGAGTATTCATGTGAACACCTTTAACACGGGTATCATTAAAGATGAAAAAATCCAGGAATTAGTTACTCAAGTATTTAATTTTAGACCGCATCACATCAGACAAGAACTCGATCTCGATAATGTTAGATATCAGGATTTAGCTAACTATGGTCACTGTGGCAGAGAAGACTTAAATGTGCGTTGGGAATCAGTAGATGCTAAAGCAAATGAGCTGAAAGAACTATATGGGAAAACCAAAAGAACTTCACAGGTTTTATAAGTCAAAGGAATGGCTACTTGCTCGAACTTTGAAAATAAACGCAACAGGGGGCAAATGTGAGCGATGTACTGCCATTGGTCAAGAAGTCCATCACAAGATTAGGTTAACAGTCTATAATGTGAATGATGTTAATATAAGTATCAATCAGGATAACCTAGAGTTGCTTTGTAAGAATTGTCATAATGAAGAGCATGGTAGATTCAAAAAGAAGCAAGTAATGTTTGATGAAGATGGTAATTTACTTTTTTAAATGTTAAACTAGTAAAAAAGGAGAGATATAATGGAAAATTATGCTATGATTGAGGTATTTAATTCATTCAAACTTACTTCAGAAGTTTTATATGACTTGGCTGGTGTTGATTCAATTGGAGCACCAACTAATACCATTTATGTTCCAGCTTATGTAGTTAATTCATGTTTTTGTATTGAAATTGGTTTTAAATATTTAATTCAACAACAAGGAGGTAACGCTAGAGGCCATGATTTAGTATTATTACATGGTCAATTAACACAAGATAATAAGGATAAAATTGATTCATATATAAAGAGTTTTTCACAAGATCCTAGTAAATATCCACAATGGTTTCACGATGAATTAGCAGAAGTTAGTGCTGGATTTGTTGATTGGAGATATCTTTATGAACCGGTGAATACACCGACACCAGGAACTAGTGTCGTGAACACGGTTATTGCTAACTTAAATTTTATAAAAAGATTAAGAGAAGCTTTAGACAATATTATTAACCCCTCCCATTGATATTAATTTTTAATTGATAGGGTACCGCATGGGTGGGCTCTTAAAAAACACGAGGCATAAATTTTGAGAATTATGAAATAGGTGCAAAGTATGAAGCCAAGATTGGATGGAATTAAAATTGAAAAATTTAGATCATTGGTGAATTCAACACCGATTTTTAATCGTGATGATAGATACTCGATGCACTGGAACTTAATTTGCTCATTTATGGATAGAATAGATGATTCCTTGAATGCATTAATCACAAAGGATTACTTATCTGATACTATAGGAACGACTGACGATTTAATATTATTTTTGATTCATACCGATATAATTGTGGAAGCTATAAAAAACTTTATAGCAGATTGGGATTGACATACCCACTTAAAGAAGATAATAGTATTTTTAATCAGATCGGTAAGGGAAGAGGAACAGATGATAGATTTTTTAGGCATATAAGAGCTCTATCGTTTGCACATTCAGTAGAGACCGCTAATCCTAGTCCCTATGTTCAAGAAGGTGAAATTCAATACTCACCATTTATTATCAACGGAGCAACTTTAAACAGCGATAAGGTTATCATAAGGGTATATACATCTCTAAGTGATGAATATGATTCACTTAGAATTCCTAAGAGACAGTTCATTAATTATATCGAGAAAAGATATAACCTAATTGATGAACTCAATCGTTACCTAGACTAAATAATACAAAATCACATACAACGGGTATTATCTGACAATATTGAAATATCTTCCGATCTTTTTAAGACATTAGATAATCTTAAACAAGCAGCAATTAGAAGATATGATGATTCAGTTATTAGTTATATCGATGAAATTTTATATGTGCTAAATTATCAAAGTGATAATGAAAAAAATGATAATGCAGTTCAAACATTAAAAACGTATATAATTGACAACCTCAATGACTTTATTTCACTCTATCAATCAATGGATGAATCATATTATTCTCATTCATTTATGAATGCATTAAGTTTTAATTGGAATACTGACTATCAATCTGCACATTATACACTTGAAAAGATTAGATCCTATTTAAATGAAGAAATCTATGGACCTAACAATTATTGTTTTGACGATAGAACACCATATAATCCAGATACACTATCAAATGTAGAATGGGGATTTCAACATTTAAAAATATTTAAGGAATTGTTGGCAAATATGTATGTAGATATTCTTTAAACGATATGTTATAATACAAAAAGAAGAGGTGAAACCATGTACAAAAATAACTAATAACCTACTAAAAATACTTTTAGTGGGTAACAAACTAAATCAAACACTAAAAGGAGAATATGATGCTAAGCGTAAAGGAATTAGTTATTAGAAACCATCAACAAGACTTAGTCTTGATTGAAGGTTTATCTTTCACCGTAAACGATGAGGACAAGATTGCAATAATAGGCAGTGAAGGGAGTGGAAAATCCACTCTTTTAAGCACGATTTATGGTGAAGTATTAGATTATATTACAGTTACAGGTGAAATCATTCGACCAAAAGTGATTTCATATTTAAATCAAAACATTTTAAATCAATATGAATCACTTTCAGTTACAGTATTTTTGGAATTAAATATTCCAGAAGACTTATATCATTACCTAGATGTTATTTATAAACTATTTGTACAGTTTAATTTGAGTTATGATGCATTTAAAGATAGAAGTTTAAAGTCATTATCTGGTGGTGAAAGGGTTAAAATAGGACTCATTAAATGTTTAATGATTCGTCCGGATTTATTATTACTTGATGAACCATCGAATGATTTAGATTTTGAGACAATTGAGTTTTTAGAATCCTTCATGAAGGATACAACAATCCCTTTATTATTTATATCTCATGATCAAAGATTATTAGAAAATGTTGCAACAGGGATCATTCATCTACAACAAGTTCATAAGAAAACAAAACCTAAAACTTATTTTTTAAATGTAGATTATAAAACATATAAAGAAAAGTATTTAAGAAAGTTTGAAACTGACCTCATGGTAGCTAGAAAACAGAGAGCTGATTATAGTAAGAAGATGGATAAGTTTAGACAGATTTATCAAAAGGTAGAACATCAACAAGACCAGGCAGTTAGAGACCCGGTATTAGGTAGATTACTAAAGAAAAAGATTAAGAGTTTAAAGAGTCAAGAAAAAAGATATCTTAAAGAAAAAGATTCATTTATAGATATACCTGAAAAAGAAGAGCCTATGTCAATTTATTTTGAGGATTTAGGTAAGTTTAATTCCAATAAATTAATCATGGATTTAGATATCATAGATTTTAGCTTACCCAATGGTGTACTGATACCGCATGTTAAACTAAAACTATCGGCAACAGATAAAGTAGTCATTACCGGGCATAACGGCGTAGGTAAAACAACTCTAATTAAACATATTTATGAAAAACTGATAAAAAGATCTGTTAAGGTTGGATATATCAGTCAAGACTATTTAGATTTGATGGATAAAGATAGAACAGTTTTAGACTATGTACTTAGTCATCAAAGTAAATATCAAGAATCTAAGATTAGACAAATACTTAGTACATTAGGGCTCAAAAGAGATGAGATGCTTTATAAGATTAAAGATATTAGTGAAGGAACAAAACTTAAAATTTTATTATTAGTTTTAGTATCTAATACAAACGATGTATTGATACTGGATGAACCCACAAGAAATATATCACCTATAAATCAAGATGAAATGTATGAATTATTCCTAAACTTTCAAGGTGCTATACTTGCTGTATCTCATGACCGTGCATTTATAGAATCTGTCTTTGATGAAATCTATGTATTATCAAAAGATGGTTTATATTAATTACGATATGTCTTTTATAGAAATACAATTACTTGTTTCAACTGCGCTTTTCTTAGACAATCAGTAAATAATTTGAACTATCAAGTCACGAAAGTGACTTTTTATTTTATCGAAAGTGAGGATTAAAAATGGCAGCGATAGATAGAGTACAAATTGAATATGAAAGATTAAAGATGCTCTTTTTATCAGTTGAACAATCAAAAAGTGAACTTGTGGATAATTTAATCAATGAAGCAGCCTTTATGAAAGTTCAACTAGAATCACTTCAGCATCAAATCAGAAAATACGGTGCAGTGCAGATTTCCAAAAAAGGTGCACAACGTCAAACTGAAGCAGCCAAGTATTACACGAAACTCGTGAATTCATATGGAACAGTCATCAAAACACTTAATTCCATCATGGGTAAAAATATCATTGATGAAGATGATGAATTTGACAAGTTCATAGGCAGAATGTCGTAATGAACTATTTATTAAAGTATTACGATGAGATTCAAAAGGGCAAAATTAAAGTCGGAAAAGAATTACTAACCGTCCTTGAAACACTTATTAAAGATATGGATAATCCTAGATACACTTTTGATGAACGTCCTGGCAATATTAGAATAGAGTTTATAGAAACTTTCTGCAAACATACTAAAAGTCCATTTAACGGAGAACCATTTATTCTTGAACTTTGGGAGAAAGCAGTACTTCAAACTGCTTATGGATTTAAAATGGCAGATACTAATTTAAGAAGATTCAATGAAGTATTGTTGTTGATTGCTAGAAAGAATGGTAAGACAACATTTATTGCAGGCATTGACTTAGCTGAGTTTTTCTTATCTAAAGGTGGTGTTGATATTGTATGTGCATCTAATACATCTGAACAAGCTAACATTTTGTTTGAAGAAATTAACAACATGAG
>JAEWVV010000061.1 GCA_023458995.1 Bacillota bacterium | reverse complement strand
ATTTCAACGGATTTTATTTCACTTGTCGATGAAGTAGATCGTGGTGACACCTATGTATTTGAACCAACAACAGATGAAAAGCGTATTGCTATATTAAAAGACTATGAAATAATCAAGTACCAAGATTTCAAACAGTCCATGATACTTTCCTATCTTTTAGAGTCACCAAGTCATTATGATTTCGATAAACTAACACCTGCTAAAGACTGTTTAAAAACAGAAATTACAGTAACAATTACTCTTGATAAGAGTGAAGTCATCGATATCTCCTATGTGTTTAATAATCAGAAGAAGGATCACCGGATGCGTTTAGTTGTCGATACTGGAATAACTAAAGAAGGACTTCTTGCAGATTCACCTTTTGATGTGATTTTCTATAAGAAAGAAGATGCATCACCTGTTGCAAAATCAAAAACATTCTGCAATTCAACCTTTGTTGCAAAACAAGATCATTACACATGTGCAGTTTATACTGAAGGACAACATGAAGTGGAAGAACTTGATAATAAGATAGCATTAACCATCTTGAGAAGTACAGGTTATATCGCACGTGTTGAAAACTTTGTTCCTTGTGCAGGTGATTTATTTAGTGCATCAGAAAATCAACTTTTAAGACGTATTGAAGGACGTGTAGGTGTTCAGTTCATTGACGGAAAACCACATGAAGCAACAATCTATACATATGCAAAAGCTCACAGAAATCCTTTATTAACATTTTTCAACTCAGCAAATCCACATAAGTTTTTAGGTGGAAGATTTGCAGTTCAAGATTCAAGTATTGCAGAACTCTTTTATTTAGATGATGCATATCCTGAAAACAGTATTTTTAATACAAGAGATTTTAAGCTGGATAATAAACATATTGCTGTTTCGAGTTACCGTGTAAATGAAAAAAATCATACGATATTACGTCTTGTCAATTTATCTAATGAACGTCAAATAAGTTCAATCAACTTGAATGGACAACTTTATGAAACAAACATGATGGAAGATAAAGAACAACAAGTTTCTAAAACACTTGAATTTAGACCCAAAGAAATTAAAACATTAAGGATTTCATATGAATAGTCCACTCACCTATGTCAATACCTTGATTGGTACACATAATACAAAAAGGTTTTCAGAAGGAAACATTTTACCAATCACTGGATTACCCAATGGTCTAGTTTCTTTCACCATACAAACGCATACACAAACTGGATTTGATAAGCGCTGGTTTTTTGATCCAGAGAAACACAGTTTTGAAGGTATTAGACTGACACACCAACCCTCCCCATGGGTTGGTGATTACGGTCACCTTTTGGTTGTGCCAATGGATAAAGGCTATTTAGCAAATAATCCTGATACATGGTTTAGTACATATAAAGCATCTGACTTATCGATTAAACCTAATTTAATGAAGTTGTCACTCGCTAAATTTCCAATTTCATTTGAGCTTATACCAACGCACTCAGGTGCTTTGATCTCTTTTCAATTTAATAGTAAACAGGAACATCAACTATTACTTAAAGGCCTTGGTGGAAAAACGATTTTTTGGTACAACAAAAAAAGCGGGATGATTGAAGGAAAGACAAATGCTTGCGATCATGAAACACCATATGAGCTTTGGTCATATTTTGTAATCAAATGTAGTGCAAAGTTTCATTTTGAAGCGTTTGATGAAGATATGTATCTCTTAAGTTTTACGAACACGGATGTTGATTTACGTTTAGCTATATCATTTATCAGTGTTGAACAAGCATATCTCAATTATGAAAGAGAACTCGTTGGTAGTTTAGAAAATTTAAAGATATTAGCAACCAATCAGTGGAATGATAAACTTGATCGTATCATCATAAAAGACCACGATATGCGTAAACTTGAGATGTTTTATACATCTATGTATCGTGTTTTCTTATTTCCAAGAAAATTTTATGAACTTGATCAAACAGGAAAGCCTATTCATATTCATCCTGAAACAGGTTTAATAACAGAAGGAAAGATGTATGTTGACCATGGTTTTTGGGATACTTATCGTACGGTATTTCCTTTGTTTGCACTCATCGATCAAGAACTTTATATTGATTTTCTAGAAGGAATATATCAATATTATCTAGACACTAAAAAACTTCCCAAATGGTTAAGTCCTAATGAACTTAACTATATGCCAAGCTATTTAATCTTTGCAATCATTTCAGATGCAATCGTTAAAGGGTTCTTACCAGAAGAACTTGAAAGGAAACTCGTTCAATTAATCTATGATAAGATGAACGATTATACTGCTGAAGAATTTTATGATAAACATGGCTATTTTCCAAGAGAACATAAAAAAGAGAGTGTCAATGAAACACTAGATACGGCATATACTGATTTTTGTATTTACCAGGTTTTAAATAAGTATAATCATCCATCAAAATATATGTTCTTTAAGCGTTCCAAGAATTACCAAAAATTATTTGATCCTCAGACTGGATTTATGCGTGCAAAAGACCAATATGGTAATTTTATAGAACCTTTTAGTCCCATTCGTTGGGGTGGCGATTATACAGAAGGTTCTGCATGGCAAAATTCATTTGGCGTCTATCATGATATTTTAGGACTTGATCAACTTCATCACGGTATGCTTGAACATATGATTGATCAAATGTTTATCGAAGAACCGAGATTTGATGTTGGATCTTATGGCATTGAAATTCATGAAATGTCTGAGATGTATGCACAAAAATTTGGACAATGTGCCATTTCTAATCAACCGTCATTTCATATTCCTTATATTTACTCAGAACTGGGTAAAGTAGATAAAACATACATGATAGTGAAATGGATGATTGAAGAAGCATTTTTAAGTGGTAAGTATCCGGGTGATGAAGATAATGGAACAACTGCAGGTTGGTATATCTTTGGAATCTTAGGCTTTTATCCGATGTGTCCAGGGAAAAAAACCTACGTGATGAGTTTTCCACTTGTAGAAGAAGCGGTACTAAACCTTCAAGGTCATAAAATAACAATTACTCAAAACAAATTGGATTTGAAAACAATGAATAATCAGCTGACAT
>JAEWVV010000060.1 GCA_023458995.1 Bacillota bacterium | reverse complement strand
CATCTGCACCATGAGTATCGATGATTTCATCGGGATTAACGACATTACCTTTTGATTTACTCATCTTTGTATGGTCTGATCCTAAGATCATGCCTTGATTATATAAACGTTTAAATGGTTCTTTTGTTGAAACGATACCTAAATCATATAAGAACTTCGTCCAGAATCTTGAATAGAGTAAATGACCAACAGCATGTTCAGTACCACCGATATAAAGATCAACTGGAAGCCATTTATCAAGTGCTTTTTTCGCTTCTTCTGAATTGAGAGGAACCATGCCTAGATGATGTTTTAAGATGTAACCGATAAAATACCATGAACTACCTGCAAGTTGAGGCATTGTATTGGTATCACGTCTACCTTTAATACCATCTTGGTCGACATGTAGCCAGTCATGCGCATTCGCAAGTGGTGATTCACCCGTACCAGAGGGTCTAATATTCTTTAAAACTGGAAGTTCAAGAGGTAGGTCTTCATCATCAAGGATGTGAATACCCCCTTCATCATCATAGATGACAGGGAATGGTTCACCCCAGTAACGTTGACGTGAGAATACCCAGTCTCTAAGTTTATAGGTGTTATGTGCAAAACCTTGTTTTGTCTTTTCTAGGTAATCAATAATCTTTAATTTAGCTTCTTCGTTATAAAGACCATCGATAATACCACTGTTATAGTGGATTCCATCACCGGTAAATGCTTTTTCAGATTCACCTTGGATGACTTCTACAATATCAAGTCCGTGGATTTGAGCAAATTCAAAATCACGATCATCATGTGCAGGAACAGCCATGACAGCACCTGTACCATAATGAGGTAAGACGTAATCAGCAATCCAAATGGGGATACGTTTATGATTTAATGGATTAATCGCGTAACTTCCGGTAAATACACCTGTCTTTGTTTTATCAAGTGCACGATCCATATCGTTTTTCATTTTAGTTGTTTCGATATAGTTTTTAACGGATTCCATTTCGTCTTCCGTTGTAATATGAAGAACTAATGGATGTTCAGGAGCTAATACACAATAGGTTGCTCCATAGATCGTATCAGGACGTGTGGTGAACACATCGAATGTTTCATCAGATTCAAACACTTTAAAACTAATCATCGCACCTGTTGATTTACCAATCCAGTTCTTCTGCATTTCTTTTAAGTGTTCTGGCCAATCGAGTGTATCTAAATCTTCAAGTAAACGATCAGCATAAGCTGTAATTCTTAAAACCCATTGACGCATCGCTTTCTTAACAACAGGATATGATCCTCTTTCAGAAACCATCTTGCCATCAACAATTTCAATTTCATCGTTCGCTAGAACGGTTCCTAAACCTTCACACCAGTTCACTTCAACATCTTTTAATACCGCTAAACCATGTTCATAAAGCTTCTTAAAAATCCACTGAGTCCATTTGAAGTAAGAGGGGTCTGCAGTCGCAAACTCTCTATCCCAATCAATACCTTTACCAGCTTCAATGATTTGGCGTTTAAATGTTTCAATATTTTGATAGGTAAATGATCTTGGATCTTTACCTGTTTGAAGTGCATATTGTTCCGCAGGCAAACCAAAAGCATCCCATCCCATCGGATGAAGAACGTTATAGTTTTGCATACGTTTGTAGCGGCTCATAATATCAGTTGCAGTATAACCTTCAATGTGTCCGACATGAAGTCCAGAAGCTGAAGGATAGGGAAACATATCTAAAACATAATATTTCTCTTTGAATCTATCTTCTGAGGTTTTGAAAAGCTTATTTTCATACCAATATTTTTGCCATTTCTTTTCAATTGTTTTATAGTCATAATTCATGTTGGATACCTTCTTTCAATGCTATTTCTATTATAGTAGAAAACATGTTTTTTTCCAACAAAAAAAGGGATTTTGTTTATCCCTTTTTGTTTTTACTTTGCAGCTTCGATGTACTTAACTAAGTCACCGACTGTTTTAATACTTTGTGCCTGTTCGTCACTGACTTGAATCTTGAATTCATCTTCAATATTCATGATGAGTTCAACAGCATCGATGGAGTCAGCTCCAAGATCTTCAGCTAAGCGTGATGTCATAGACACCTTTTCAGCAGGTACATTAAGTTCTTCAACAATCATTTCTTTTACACGTTCAAATATCACGTTCATTTTCCTCCTTAGTTCAACATTGCTATTATAAGCCACTTTCAAAAAAAAGTCAATTTTGATTGAAAAATATTTTTTGAAGTTCAAACCTTTTTATTTGATTATATCATGTGAACGTTTTCTTTTCCATTTTTAGGTGATTTACTTGCATTATTTTTCTCGCATCTTACAATAAAGCCGTTAAAAAGCTAAGCTATTCGCCAAGATGAGGATTTCCTCTGAGTATATTGTACGAGGAGATGCAACATGAAAAAATTATTGTTAAGTTTATTTTCACTTCTATTATGGTTTGGTTTATCATCATGTCAAAGTTCATCAAACGTTTTTGATTTTGTTTTAGTGAATCTTATGACGGTTTTGTAACAATGGCAACTTCTGCTGATTATGCACCTTATGAATGGATTGTTGATGATGGCACAGGAAAAAGTGCTGTACAAGGTGTCGATATTGAAATTGCAAAAGAAATTGCACATGCTTTAGGTAAAAATTTACGTGTGATTCATAAAGGATTTGATTTTTTAATCGAAGATGTTAGAAATGACCGTGTTGATTTTATTATTGCAGGTCTTACACCAACGCCTTCACGTGCTGAAATCACAGATTTCTCTAAATCATATTACACAGAAAGTAGTGTGACACAAGTTGTTTTAATTCATCAAGATGACGTCTCTCTTTATCCAAATATTGAAAGTTTAAATGTGGCTGGTAAAAGAGTTGGTGCTCAAACAGGAGCGATTCAAGTTGAGTTTGCTGATTTATTTACACCGCTTGCTATAAAGAAAGTTGTTGCAGATATTAATGAGCTTATGAACAACTTAACCAATAAACAAATTGATGATTTGTTTACTGAAGGCCCTGTTGCACAAACAAGAATTAATGATGGAGCCCCCTTTGTTCAAATGACATTAAGTAATGTTGATCACTACCAAGGAAATGCTGTTGAAGTTAAAAAAGGAAACACTGAATTATTAAATTCAATCAATGAAGTCATTGACAGACTTATTGAAGAAGGTAAGATTGCTTTATGGTTAGAGACATATTTGGCATGAATCTATTTCTAAACTTTTCTTTCCTTAAAAACCCCTACAGTATTAGTCTTCTTTTTCAAGGTCTAGGGATGACCGTGATCCTTGCACTACTCGCTGTTGTCTTAGGAAGCGTGCTTGCTTTAATCCCAGCTTTAATGCGCTTATCTCAATCTAAAATCTTGAGAGTTCCGGCAACTGCTTACGTTGAAATCATTCGTGGTACACCGATGCTTGTTCAGGTACTTCTTATTTATCAACTACTAAATATTCCTTTATTTTTAATTGATGGTATTGATATGGGAAGTTTCGTTCCAGGTTCAGTTGCTTTAGTCATTAACAGTTCTGCCTATGTCTCAGAAATCATTCGTGGCGGAGTTCTAGCTGTTGATAAAGGACAAACTGAAGCTTCACGTTCACTTGGTATGACAAAGAGTCAAACCATGCGCTATATCATTTTACCCCAAGCCATTAAAAACATTTTTCCAGCACTTGGAAATGAATTTGTAACGATCATTAAAGAGACTTCTATTTTCATGTATTTAGGTGTTGCTGAACTCATGTATCAAGTGGGTATTTTAAAAGTAAGTTCTCCAGCAGTTACTGAACTTTATATCACAGCGGGGATTATGTATCTCATCTTGACATATCCACTGTCTAAACTGATGAACTTTATCGAAGGGAGATTACGTCATGCCGATGCAAAGTGAAACTATCATTATCATTAATGGCATTAATAAAACGTTTAAGAACACTGTGGATGCACTTGATGGTGTTGACTTAAACATTCATAAAGGTGAAGTTGTAACGATTATAGGACCATCAGGATCAGGAAAATCAACATTACTCAGATGTATGAATTTAATGGAAGTTCCAACATCAGGTGAAGTATTATTTGAAGGACATACCTTATCCATTAAAGATAAAAACATCAATCAGTTAAGAGAAAAAAATGGGGATGGTTTTCCAATCATTTAACTTATTCCCGCATTTATCCGTTTTACAAAATGTGACGCTTGGACTCACCAAAGTGAAACATAAAGATGAATCAGAAGCTAAAGAAATCGCAATCAAAAGACTGACTCAAGTAGGCTTAGTTGATAAGATTGATAGTTATCC
>JAEWVV010000059.1 GCA_023458995.1 Bacillota bacterium | reverse complement strand
TGGTTTTTTCATAAAAAATCCCAGTGTCAATCATGAAATTCCAGTCCAAAATTCGGCTGTTTTCAAATGACAACTGGCTGCCCTCGAAGGGCCCTATAGCTTTGCGTCGCTAAGTTTCCTTAGCTTTGCCTTTATACATATCGAGAAGATAATGAAAGATGTTTTCACATTTTTCCCTTATATTATACAACTGCAAATCTTCAGTGTCAATCAAAATATTAAGAAAATGTTAATATATTGCATTTTTCTTACATTTTCGAAAAAATATAACAAAAAAACGCGAATTTATACTGACATTCGCGTTTTTTTATGTTTTTTTATGTGTTATTTAATTAAACTTGCAAGTTTACCAACAGTTCTAATTAACTGTGCAGTATAACTCATTTCATTGTCATACCATGCCATAACTTTAACTAATTGACGATCGCCATAGTTAACGATTTGTGTTGTATGTGCATCGTATACTGAACCATAATGTGTACCAATAACGTCTGAAGATACGATTGGATCAGCCATGTATTGTAAAGTTTCGTTTGCTGCCTTCTTGAATGCTGCATCGATTTCTTCTAGTGTTGTGTGTTTCTTAACTTCGACAGTTAAGTCAACAACTGAACCAGTGATTGTTGGAACACGTAATGCTGTACCATCAAGTTTACCTTTTAATTGTGGTAATACTAAACCGATTGCTTTAGCTGCTCCTGTAGAAGATGGGATGATGCTTGCTGCTGCAGCTCTTCCTCTTCTTGAAAGGATACCCTTCTTGTGTGGTTGGTCCATTAATGATTGGTCATTAGTGTAAGCATGAACAGTTGTCATCATACCACCAACAATACCGAAGTTGTCATCTAAAACTTTAGCGATTGGAGCTAAACAGTTTGTTGTACATGAAGCACCAGAAATAATGTTTTCAGTACCATCAAGTGTGTTGTCGTTAACGTTATAAACGATTGTCTTAACGTTTCCTGATGCTGGAGCAGAAATAACAACTTTCTTAGCGCCTGCTTCTAAATGCCAACCAGCTTTCACTTCATCAGTGAAAAGACCTGTACATTCTAGAACAACATCAACACCTAATTTACCCCATGGTAATACTTTGGGATCTTTTTCAGCAAAAATAGGAATAACTTTACCATCAAACACTAAGTTTGAACCTTCAAATGATACTTTATCAACCATGAAAGGTCCTTGTGCTGTGTCATACTTTGTAAGGTATGCAAGTGTTTCAGCATCTGTTAAATCGTTAATACCAACTACATTAAATCTTGAGTCATTTGACATCAATCTAAAAGCGAGACGTCCAATGCGGCCGAAGCCATTAATTGCAACACGAATTGCCATATTTTATTTCCTCCTTGAATTGTTTTTTTCATCGACTATATTTTACCATTACTTATTGTAATTGCAAACATAATGAAACCGTGTTCATGAATGTAAACGTTTTTCCTTCCCTTTAGGGAGGTGATTTGATATAATAGTAATGGCTAAAAAGGAATTACTCAGAATAATGAAAAAGGTGATGTCCATGACCAAAAATATAGAGATCGAATTTAAAACTGGGTTGACTCCAGAAAAGTATCATGAGTTACTAAGAAGATTTAAATTGGAGAACAATATTTTTAAACAGATCAATCACTATTTTGATACAGATAATTATGATCTTAATCAACAAAAGATTGTTCTTCGCATCAGACAAAAAAGTGATTCGCGCTATAAGGTAACTCTAAAGAGTCAAAGTGAACATGGTGCTTTTGAAAGTCATGTGCTTCTTCAACCTGAACAGGCTAAAGATATGATCACACATGGTTTTTATACAAAAGACTTCTTTGATGACTTAGATTATTTTGTCACATTCAAAGTATCACTCGATAACTATAGAGTAAGTACACCCTATGAAGGTGGAACACTATTCCTAGATCGTTGTGATTACTGCAATGTAACGGATTATGAAGTTGAATATGAAGTTGATGATTATCATTTAGGACAAAAATTGTTCGAGAAATTTTTAAATGAAAATGATATTGCTCAGACACCAACAAGAAGAAAGAGCGAACGTGCCTTCATGTGTAGAAGATAAATAATTAAGCAGTCCTTAAAGGATTGCTTTTTTTGAAACTGCTTACATAATTGTGAATGAAGAATCACTACTTAAGATTAAAAACCCCATTTTTTCACTAAATGAAGCCATTATACACCAGATAACATTGACTTTATTACGCTGAAACCATATAATATACTATGTAAATTAAAGTTCGATGGAGGGCCTAATGAAAGAACGTAGCCTGTTATATTTTATTACTGCACTGACTGTAACCATACTTTTAATCATCTCACTTGTAATTCGTGCCATGGATTGGTTCCCTACATATGGTTCGTTTGCAATGCCAGCCTTCTACTACTTTTTGATTCCAACAGCACTACTTTGGGTCGGTTGGTACTTCAATAAAAAAGATTTCTTATTAGCTGCATCCATCATCTTAGCTGTTGCATTTAGCCTTCACTTAGATAATGTCGGAGTATTAAGTGGTAGTATTAGAGTCATTTCAGCCTATAGACCCATGGTTAAAACAGTGTTTGTACTAAGCTTAGTCTTAATTACTGCATGTTCTGGATTAGGATTCTATTCATACTTTAGATTAGAAGATAAGAAATAATTAAAATGAAATAAAAATCCACGCCTACAAGGCTCTATACTGGCGGCCCCCATTTGAGGGCCTTTTTGATGACCCAATTGCATTGGACACCCTTACTTACCCGTGAACGGGTCTTTATATTCCTTCAAACTTCTCTTATCCTGCACCTGGTCTTCGAGTTCTTGGTTTCTGATGTAGTTCTCTACGACTTTCTTGTTTAGACCTACGGTCGAAACGTAGTAACCTTCTGACCAGAAGTGTCTGGATCCATAGTTATACTTGAGATTCGCATGCTCGTCAAAGATGATCAAGCTGCTCTTTCCTTTGAGATATCCCATGAACGAACTCACTGCGATCTTTGGTGGTATTTTGACGAGCATGTGAATGTGTTCACTCATTGCATGTGCTTCCACTATTTCGACGCCTTTATATTCACAAAGAGGTCTCAAATATTTTCCGATATCTGCTCGGAGTTTACCATAGATCGCTTTTCTTCGATACTTTGGGGTGAACACGATGTGGTACTGGCAGTTCCATTTCGTATGAGATAAACTACTACTGTCATCATTCCTCTTTGGCATTGGTGATAGAATCCGCCTTGATTTAATGGGTGTAAGGCAATTGGTCATTACCATTATACCAATCAAGGGGATTCTTTTTTTCAACGCTTCCGCTTCTTTGAGTCCACCCGCAGAGCAGGTGGTTTTATGTTAGTCTTCGACCAACATAATAAAAAGGTACAGACATAATTGAACTGTACCCTTTGTTTCAATTTATTTAGTTAACTGTTAATCTGAAATCGATTGAGTTTGCTACTTCAACATTTGCTAGAAGTTCAATCGAAATATCAATTGTTCCACCTTGGTGCCAACTATATGTCGATAAATCAAATTCTCCTGATGTTAACATATCGGATACCATAAATGAAGAACTACCTGGAAGCGAATTATTTTTATCAGCTTCTAATACTTCAATAAAAAAGTCGGATGTACCATCATTATTGTACATGAAGTAAGATTCAAAAAGCCCTGTTGGTTCATATAATCTAGCATCAACATGGTAGATGACTAAACCTGGTTGTTCTAAGATATAATCTGTAGCCATATGTCCATCATATAGACCACCTGGTGTATAGTACATAATGATGATGTATTCATCAAATGTATCTCCATCAGCAAAGTTATTTGTTGCATAAGGAATAATGATTGCGCTATTTATACCATCAGTATCATGTGTGTAAGACTCAAGCGTAACTTCATATGTACCTTCTACTGCAACCATAGGTTGTAACCAACCGAGTAAAAGTTTAGACGCTGGACCATGATCACCTGCATTATAATCCATCATATCAAATCCTCCTACTGGACTTGAATCATGGGTATATGAATAGTAATCGATTAAACCCATTAAATGTCCAAGTTCATGAATATAGGTTTCGGCATTCACTGTTGGATTCGATCCTGGAAGATCATCTTCGATGAAGTAATAACTTGCCCACATATAATACTCAAATGATTTCGTATCAAGTACAAGTCCAGTTGCTTCACCATGTTTAGCAGCATAAACCCATGCCCACCATGGATCAACATCATAATCATATTCAACTGAGAATATAAAGATGATTGAATCGATGGTACCATCAAGATTGCTATCATACTTGCTGAAATCAATTGAAGGATCTAATGCTAATAAAGCTTCTTTAATCGCGTATTGATCGCCATCACCATTATCAAAACCTTCATAATATGTACGATTTTGTGTGGTTGTGTATTTATCTAAAACAACAAAGTTTAAGTCTAACTTTCCATAACTACTCTTTTCATAGAAACTTGAAACACTTTCCCAACCGGTTTGTTGTGATGTACCATTAAATGTGAGTTCAATTTGTGATTTATAGTTTACAGGAAATGGTTTTCCACTAATTTCAACAGGAACAACTAATACATCATATACGCCTGTTGAAGGAAGTCCTGATTCAGCAAAGGATTCAACTTCAAATTCATTAATCGATTTCATGTTAGATAAAGAATCTAACTCAATCTTTTCAATGACAGGATCATATTTAATGATACCCACTGTAGCAATCTCTCCATCAGATAAGACATAAACTCCATAAGCGATATCTTCAGAAACTTGAAGTGCATACACATTCGTATCATAAAAATCTGATAAATCTTGATTTAAGACAAAGCCTTCAGATATAAGTTCATTGATATAACTTTGAATAAGATCTAAATGATTTGTGTATGCAAAGCTACCGCCGAAAAGATAAGATCTAGTTCCGAGTTTAATTAACTCAATAGCTGTTAAGTTTTCAAGTTCAGGGATAAGTGTATCTAAGCTTGAATCACTTAATTCAGTTTTTAGAACATTCATTAAATCTGTCCATGTTGGATAGATAACAACTTGTTCTTCCTGCATTAAACTTACTTGATCAATTCTAAATTGACCGCCATTTGATGTTTGACCTGCACCAACGAAGACTAATCTGAAGTGCGAAGCGTTAAAACCACTGATCGTGATTACTACTTGATCTGTAGATAGTTCGGAATAGAAATTACCTTGTGCATAATCAATCCATGATGTTCCATCAAAGACTTGAAGTTTTGCGTCTAATAGTTTTTCAGCATACGCATCTCTAACTTCAATCGCAAATGAAATGGAATGAATCATATGACCTAACGTATCAATTTCAAGATATGCAAGAGCATTTGCAGTATCTTTAACGTTAGAAGCAAAGATAATACCATTGGTTAGACCTGTGGGTGCTGAATCGGTAATATTAGCCAAATAAGCTGCTTTAATGATTGCTTTACCATTTAAATCAGCAAAATCAAGTTCTACTTCAGGGTTGGTCTTATAAGATGATGTTAATTCGGTTAATGTATCTTGAATGTTAAATGCATAGTATATGCCTTCAACAGGTTCTTCACCTGAATCTTCAACACTATAAATACCAATACCATAAACAACGAGTCCTTCATAAGATACATCATCTTCGTAGACATAGATATAATAATCACCTAAAACCCAAGATTCTTCAATGTCGTCATAAGTA
>JAEWVV010000058.1 GCA_023458995.1 Bacillota bacterium | reverse complement strand
CTGCTGTAGTGACTTAAAGATATAGATGGAATTAATCGTTATAACTGTTTAAAACATCTTGATAGGTAATTGGGTTACCGTCTAAATCAAATAAAAACTTAGGATACATCGCACCACGCTTTTTAGTATGAGAACAGTTGGGACAAGCAAGTGCATGAAGCCCTTTATTACCAAAGTTGAGTTCAATTAAAATTTCATGAGGGACAGACTCCTCATAGTTACATTTGAAACATTTCATATCGACACTGGGTTCGTGATAGAGGGTGTCAGGATCATTTAAATCAAATAATAGTTCACCAACTTCATCGCGTTCATCACCATAAAGTTTTTGGTAAAAATCAAGTTCTTCTTGAGAACGTTTAACGCGCTTAACTTCATATTTATAACGTAACATAATAGATCACCTCAAAATGGAACTACGGAAAGCCGTGCATGAATAGAACCAACTTCATCGCAAACCCACATCTACATAATAATATATCATAATTAAAGGTAAGCTTTAAAAAGCTACGCCATTTATAAGTGACAAGAAAACGAGCAAATGAAACTTTCTTTTTATAATTAGGCAGTCGTTTTCTGCCCACTGAAGTATAAAGACCATAGTAACGAATCATTTTAAATTGTTTATCATGTATGTGCATAATGAGCTTTTTAATAAACTCATAAACATGTTCTTGAACTTGGACCTTACCAATTCTTAAGTGGTCTGGTAAATGATCATCTTCATGTGGCTCATAAAAGTATGTAACAAAATCATCTTTCACTTCAAGTATTCTAGATTCGGCCATGGCTGGTCTACCGGTATAACGAAGGATATATTTGATTAAATCATTTTGGTTAGAAAAGTCATTTGATGTATCTGGTGCATGCACATAAAAACCTTCATCGTTTTGATTGTATAAGTCAGTTTTTTCTTGATAGAAAGCAGCACCTATATCATGATGCAGTAAATCAAGGATAAACTTCATAAAGGACTTTCTTAAGAGTTTATAGTTAAAATACTTTAAAGGTTTAAAATTACCTAGTATATCTATCATACCTTCAGAGATCAAACAGTGAATGTGACAATTAAACTTAAGGGCACGCCCGAAGGTATGAAGTACTAAGATATAGCCGGTTTGATAGTTTTTTTATTTACCATGTTTAAGTAACATATATTTTAGGGTTTGATTTACCGCTTCAAATAATAAGTTGAGTCAAGAACGTTTACGTCTAAAATGGTTCCATAAGGAACTAGGTATTGTAAAGGTGATATGTCTATGGGAGCAGTCAAGTAAATTATTTTGGGCATACACACTACGTATTTGAGCGTATTTAACACCACACGAATTAAAAAATCTAGATTTACAGGTATGATAAGCGATATGATAATTTTCACAATTAGGACTTCAAATAATGCATAACCTAATTTAGGTGTACGGTATTCTAAAATACGTTTAACATTTCATGAACAGTTGGTCGAATATTTAAATGTGGATTATCTGTTAAAAAGTCATCCCAATAATCTTTAAAGATATCAGTAATGGTATAACCACCATGATTAGATTTTAGGTTAGAGTGTTTGAGAAATTCATTTACTAAAGTTTCTGGTATACAATAATTCAATTGACATCACCCAATTATATTATAAAAGAAAACCGATATTAGATACCGGGTTTAATAAAGGGTGATTTATCACCTATTTTTTACAACATTTGGTAGATATCACATTTTTGATCTGCAAGACTTGACAACATTTTTTATTTGAATATAATGATAATTAGATTGGCACTCAGATAATCGATGTGCCAGAAATGGAGGTGATATTGTGATTAGACCATTAGAAGACTATGTCGTTTTATCAGTTAAAAAAGAAGAAAAGACTACTGCCAGTGGTATTATCTTGGCGACTGAAGATAAAGACAAACCAGCCATGGGTAAAGTAATTTCAATAGGGCCAAAAGTTGAAAATATCAAGGTAAATGATGAAGTTATTTATCAGTCGTATGCTGGAACCAAAGTCAAACTAGATGAGGTTGAATACTTATTAGTTCAATCAAAAAATATACTCGCAATCGTAGAAAAATAATTAATCATAAGGAGGTTACTATTAAATGAGTAAAGAAATTCGTTATGGTAAAGATGCAAAACAATCTTTACTTAAAGGGGTAGATTTACTTGCTAATACAGTAAAAATCACCCTTGGACCTAAAGGAAGAAACGTTGTTTTAGATAAAGGATATGGTTCTCCACTAATTACCAATGATGGTGTATCCATTGCAAAAGAAATTGAATTAAAAGATCCATATGAAAATATGGGTGCTAAACTATTATATGAAGTTGCATCAAAAACTAATGATGTTGCAGGAGATGGTACAACTACTGCAACATTACTAGCACAATCCATTATCCATAAAGGATTTAAAGCAGTTGATAATGGTGCAAACCCAGTTTTAGTTAGAGAAGGTATTGAGCGTGCCGGTAAAGAAGTAGCTAAAAAGTTATTAGAAAAATCTAGACCTGTTGAAACAAGAGAAGACATAGAAAATGTTGCAAGTATTAGTGCATCTTCTAGAGAAATTGGAAAAATTATTGCTGAGTCAATGGACAGAGTTTCAAAAAATGGTGTGATTTCAGTAGATGAGTCTAAAGGATTTGAAACGGAGTTAGAAGTTGTTGAAGGTATGCAGTATGATAAGGGTTATATCTCACCATATTTTATAAATGACCGTGAAACAATGACCGTAGAACTAGAAAATCCTCATGTTTTAGTAACAGATCAAAAAATTTCAACAATTCAAGATATCTTACCAATACTAGAACAAGTAGTTAAAGCAAATAAACCTTTATTAATTATTGCTGATGATATTGAAAATGAAGTTACATCTACACTCATATTAAATAAACTTAGAGGAACATTTAATGTTGTTGCAACTAAAGCCCCTGGCTTTGGTGACAACCAAAAAGATATGTTAAATGATATTGCAATTCTAACTGGTGCAACCTTCTATGCAAAAGACTTACAAATGAAACTTCAAGATTTAAAACTAGAAGATCTTGGTTTAGTTCAAAAAGCATTAGTTAAAAAAGATACAACAACACTTATAGGTGGACAAGGTAAAAAAGAATTGATTGAAAAGCGCATTCAAGAAATTCAGGCACAAGTAAATCAATCTACTTCAGATTATGATAAAAAACGCCTACAAGAAAGACTTGCTAAACTTGCTGGTGGCGTGGCAATTATTAAAGTAGGTGCAGCAACTGAAGCTGAACTTAAAGAAAAGAAATTAAGAATAGAAGATGCATTAAATGCAACCAAAGCAGCTATTTTAGAAGGTATAGTTGCAGGTGGAGGTTCTATCTTAGTTGACATTCAAACAGAACTTAAACAAGCACTTAAAGATAGTCACATAGATATATATAAAGGTATTTTAGCTGTAATTGATTCACTGTCCGAACCACTTTATCAAATTGCAGAAAATGCTGGATATGATGGTCAAGATATATTAACAGAACAAAGAAAACAAAATAAAGATTTTGGATTTGATGCAAAAGAAGGCAAATGGGTTAATATGCTCAAAGAAGGTATTATAGACCCAACAAAAGTTACAAGAAATGCTATTTTAAATGCCTCTAGCATTGGTGCATTAATGATTACATCTGAAGCTGCTGTTGTTGAAATTAAAGATAAAGAACAAACCATACCTACACCACAAATGTATTAAAATAAAAAATAAAAAATACCCTTAAGATATTTTTAATTCTTAAGGGTATTTTTGAACTGGTAATATAAAAGTAGACACCCCTAACATTATAAATAGATATCAAAGGTTTATAATGTATTCAAGGAGGTCGCTATGAAATACACAAAAGAACAACGATTAGACATCGGTAAAAAAATCTATACACGAGAGATCACTGTCGCACAAGCGTCTGAACAATATGAAGTTAATCTTTATACAGCAAGAGATTATATGCGTCTTTTCCGTGACATCAACGATCTACCTCCACTAGACAGCGATAGTGAAATACAAAATAGTAGCATTAAATCTAAGCACGCTACCCTAGATGAACTCCGGCGATTATCAAAACAGCAATTAATCGCGGAGGTAATTAAAGCATGAATCGAGGCTGAAAGAGCAAAAAAAGGCTACGAAGTGAAAGGAGGTGGGCAAACAAAGGCATTCATTACTTCAAAGAAAAAGAATTCGAAGTGATCTACATACT
>JAEWVV010000057.1 GCA_023458995.1 Bacillota bacterium | reverse complement strand
AGAATAACCAAAGTAAGTAAGCATTCTTGTAGTCTTGGTTCTTAAGAATAATCTGTGTTTTTAAAATAGGTGCTGAAACTGGTTTATACTTTTTCATGATTTGCATAAAATCACTATTGTTTAAATGCGTAATCAGCTTATGCAAGTACTGAACACGCTCTAAAATCTTGACGTTATGTTCATTTGCTTTTCGTTTACTTACTTTTTCTTTTTGTTTTAAATCAACTTTCATTTCGTATTCAGCATCACTAAATACAAATTCAGTTTCATAAGATAAATGCGTATCTCTTTGTCCATCGATTTCATCTTGAATGATCTTTAAACGTTCTAAAACAAAGGACTGTAACCTTGTAATCAGTGTCATGATGAACCGATTTTCATAAATACCATATTCAATTTCTGACATGGATGATAAGACTTTAGAAGGAATTACATCATCTTGTTCACCAACTTCTTTAATAAGTTCAGAGTGAAAAGAAAGGTGTCTGATTGCTCGTGGAATCACCTTTTTTGTCTTTTCAACTGGAAGAATTTCTTCTTCATAACGAAGCGTTGACTTTAATCGTTTTGTGATGGTTGCTAAGCTTGGGTAGTAAGATTCAATCGTACGAATCCATTTTTCATCAAAGAGTTTAATTTGAGAAAACTCTTTTTGATAGATTTGACGATCCCCATCATAAAACGACTTATAAAAGTGAGACGGGAAATCCAGTTCACTTTCAATCTCATCAATGCTTGTTAGAACTTTTTGTTGTAATAACTCTAAATCATAATTTCTTTTCATTAAGGATCAGCCTTTACAATTGTTTCATATGTTTTTGAATCAGTTTCTTCGAATCAACAAATGATTGTTTACCAAATAGACGGTCAATGACGGTAATTAGTTCTTGTAGTTCATCTTGTAAGAATGGTAAATTCAATGTTTCAAACTTTCGAATAATCTTTCTTGCTACTAAGTAATCAAGACCTTCAAGTTCACTTCCACCACATGCCATATATGTAGGTAGAAAGACCATGATTTGTTTCATAATACGGTTACCAAAGGTAATCTCGAATTTTTGAGTGATAAAGTTATCTAGTTTTTGAAGACTATCCAATGTCTTTTGTGAAATCGCGTATTCTTCTTGTGCTTTTTGGAATAGGTTTTTTAAATAACTATGTGTTAAACGCATACCTTCAGTTTTTGGTGCTTTGAAAGGAATCGCTTTTTCGTTCATTTCAATGGATGCTGAACGGTCATAAACCTTATCTGTAATCGTAAATGTTGAGTCATCTCTATTCGCTGTTCCAACAAACCAGATGTTTTCTGGAATGAGTAGTTTACCATCATTTAAATGTGCAGGGTCTCCTACTTTTTGGTCAGGAACGATATCTAAAAGCCATTCCGATGGACTTGGCATTTCAAGAAGTGATAAGAAATCTGCAAAATAATATTCGACTCTCGCTAAGTTCATTTCATCAAGAACAATAATCGTGACATCATTACGATAAGTTGCTTCATAGATTGCTCTTAAGAAGTCTGTTTCATTAAAGCGTTTCGTAAATTCATTTAAATACCCCATCATTTCATAACGGTCTCTCCAAGATGGTTGTACTGAAATAATGTCTGAGTCTTTAAGTAAGAACTTACCAAATGCGTAAGGAAGTGATGTCTTACCTGTACCAGAAATACCTTCAAGAATCATTGTTTTCGATGCTGCCATACCTGCAAAGAATGTTGATACTGTTTTTTCTGTGTAAAATAAACCAAGATTAGATGCTGAGAAATTAATAAAACGTGTCACCATATCTTTAAGTGATATCTTATCTTCAGCCTTCATCTCATAATTAATCTTTGTAAACTTATACTTTTCATCAACTTGGATGAGCTTAACAAAGCGACCCACTTTGCTTTTAACATCTTGTTGAGGAATAACTGCATTTGCAGTCGGTTTGCTTGTTGTAGTCTTTTTAGTACCTGATAGAGCAACCACTGCATTCTTTTCGTCAACTAACGTTGTGACTTTAGAATTTAAACTCGCAATCTCATAAAGAAGATCCGTCTTTTGTCTTTCAATCTTACTAAATCTAAAATATCTTCTAAAAAGTTGAAAGAGTAAAACGAAGATCGATGCAAACAAAATCAGAGTAATAAATAATGCCAAGATTGCAACGATCCAATCAAAAAGCTCAAACGATCTTGATGCTGTTATAAATTCTTTGATGTATTTTAAAGGTGCTCTATAAAAAATGTCTATAATCGCCTGAAAGAAACCACCAAAAAGAGAGGCTAAATCTTTTATTAAGTTTTGAAAAAACTCAATAAACCAACTTGAAAACTGTTCCATATCATTAACTCCTTATGTGTGTGTTTCAGACTAAATGTCTAATTTCTTATTGAGCTCATTAAGCAACTTTTCTTTCGTGAGTGCTACCATCAAACCATTACCTTGAATCTTGATGATGTGATCATCGAGTTTTGTTGCTTGTTCTACGTTAGAAAGTGATGTTGCATACATCAAAATTTCATGTGCGACTGAATAATTGATTAATTCTTCCATCTCAAGTGTCTTATCATGTTGCTTCGTAAGTAAGCTTTGGTTGATTAAGAGAACGTCAACTTTGTACTCATTTAATCTGTAATAAAGTTGATCATCTATTTTTTGTACTTCAACTGCAACTCTTACACCATAGCTTTGAAGTTCCATAAGTGCTTTAATATATTCTGCTTCTTTATTCACTTGAAGTGGATTAATAATCTTTATAATGAGCTGATTCGCATTAAGTTCATATTTTTCTAAGACACTGATGATATCATTAACAACCGAAGTGTTTTCTAACTGTCTAACACCTACAGGGATCATCATTTCATAGGGCTCTTTGCTGTTGATACCAATCATTGAAATATGACTCGATAATGCTTTTTCTAACATCCATAATCCCATCCAATAGGAATCATTAGATGCTTCTAGGTTTGGCATAAATGATTGATAGTGATCATCATGACCTTCTTTATGCCAGATTAAATCAATTTCGACACCACTCATAAACTTCGTGTTCCTATCATAAATAGGAATAAATAGTGGTTCGATTTGTTTCTTTTTAATCGCATCTTTTAGCATACGATATGCTTCAATATTTGCCTTTTCTTCAATCATGTCAGCACTGTAATGACGGATATTGTTTCCACCATCTTTTTGGATACTATACATGGTTGCTGCTAAAGCTCTCATTAAGTGTTCATAGGTTTGTTCATCATCTGGATAACGAATAAGTGCAACGCTTGCTGATTTTTCAATCGTTAATCCGTCTTGAAGTTCAATTCGTTTTTCCGCCATATCTTTGAAGTTTTCTGCGATCAACATAAATGACTCTTTGGTGTAATGTTCAGGAAAATAGATGATGAAACTTTCTCTTTCTTCCATTTGTGCAAGTTTTGCACCAAGTGGAAGTGAGATTTCTAAGAGTCTTCCCACACGTTGAATATATTCAGATGTTGTATTCGTGTTTGCGAAATCTAAGATTTGATTAAAGTGATCAATTGTAATCATCATCAAGGAGAAAGGTTTACTTTCTCCAAGATTGACGTTATATTGAATCAATTTATGCATCTTTTTAAGGGGAATGACTGAATTGAGTGTATTAAACTTTGTTTTTAATGCATGTGCTTTTTCTTTTTTAATCCATAACCATAAAACATAGATCAGAATAAGAAAGATGACGATTAAAGCAACTGTTAAAATGTTACGCTGCGTACTATTTAAATAGGTCATGTTATGTTTCCTTTCTTACCGAATCAAGTTTTTCTTATAATATTTTTTATCTTTTGATGCTCTAATTAAGAAGATTAAGACTGTAATAATCCATACAAGTAGTGAAATAATCAGTAACATGGTTAAGAAGTTATTGGGTGCTGCATCTTTATTAACAACAACTGTATAATAACCAACAGTTCCATCTTCAGCTGTAACTTCAATCATAATGACGTTTCTGCCTTGTACAATGTCATCAGCACCGCTAACCTTAACGGATGCAACAGATGATTCAGCCTCAGCAATAACATCTAATGCATCAATACCATTATTAACACTTAAAACATAGGTTTGTGTATCTGGATTGAATGTGACATTTTGGCCACTGATACTCATTGACTTAAGTCTTGTATTATTGGATGCTCTTTCTTCTCTAACGATTTCAATGGTATAGGTTAATACAGTTGAATTATCGGATGCGATAACATTAATCATCGCTGTTGTTCCGTTTTCATTCACTTGATATCTTCCTAAACCGATGATTGCTGCATAAGACTGATCTTGTGCACGTCCTGTAACTAAGACTTCTTCATCATTCTTACCAACATTAACTCTATACGAGAATGTATTTGGATTAAATGTAAATGGATAAGATTCTTCTGTTTGAGGATTAATGACTTTAAGATCATCTAGGAATGCATTCACGTTGTTATAGTTAACAACAACCGTGTATGTCTTTAAATCTCCATTTTGTGCAGTGACTGTAATTGTGTAAACATTTTTGCCTTCTCTTAATGTATGTGTACCAACATCACCTGATACTTTTGCTGTTGGATCCAAAGGTGATGCACTTAAATTGAGATTTGTTACGGATAAATATGGAATATTTAACTCATAATATGTTTTATCTGGGTCAAATCCATCAATGGATTTACCATTTAAAATCATACTAGCTAATTGATTTTCTACAACAGCCTCTTCTCGTGTAATTCTAATGACATAGTCATCGGTTTGATTGATGCCACTTTGTGATACTAAGTAAGCTTCAAAGATCATTTCATTTGAATCAAATGTCTTTGTACCAATACCATAAGGTGTTGCACTATCTGATCTCATATCTAAAGTCATCGATGTTAGGTGGTATGGAACTGTTATTTCATATAAATACTGATTGGGTAAGAATGTGATGTTTCCACCCGTTGTTGCTAAGTAAGTAATACCATCACTACCAATTAAGCTCACCTGTGATATGGTTGTGCTATCGGATAGATTAACATCTTTATAAACACTAATTGTATACGTTGTTGTTGATAGATCTTGTGCACGTACGGTGACTTCAAAGACGTTATGATAATCGCCATCAACTTTAGCTTTTAGAACTTTATATCCGTTTCCACCAACGGATGCGAATAAATCATTGGCAACACCTTCAATCATGAGTGAACTAACCGTTGATTCTTTATCCAATACAATGATGTATTCGAGTGTTGACGGTCTAAATTCTGGGGCAAACCCAATGATGTTATTTGTGACTGCATCTCTAATCACGAGTGATTTGAGTGATGAGTCATTGGAAACTTCTTCTCTGATGACATGGACTTCATAGGTTTTACCCTTGATTCCGTTTTCTGCGATTGCATAAACTTCATAAACGTTATCGCCAACTTCTAAGTACTTAATACCTGTATTGATGAGGTTTGCTCTTTCGTGAGTTACAGCACCAATTTCAACGTATTCTGTTGTATAAGGTACAGTGACTTCGTAGCGGATACGTTCTTGATTAAATGGATAGTTCAGTATTTGACCTAAAACGTATAGATCTTGAAGTTTGTTATTACCACTTAATCTTGAAACAACGATTTGATAGGTCTTAACGCTTAAGTCTTCTGCGATAACTCTGATGTTAATTGTGTTTGTTCCAGCGACTAAATCAACTTCACCAAGATCACCAATAACGGTTGCGTAAGGATGATTTGCAATCGCACTGATATTGAGTTTACTTACATCTTCAAGTGTTACTTGGAGTTGATAAGATAAAACCGTTGGACTAAATCCTGTAATCAGTTTTTGATCGATACTTAAAGATTTAAGTGTATTATCACTACTTGGTTGTTGTTTTGTCATTGTGATGGTGTAGGAATCAGATTCTACTAAACCACTCTTTGAAACTAAATAAAACTCAATGACGGTTGTACCATTATTTAACACATGGTTACCAGCACCAATAATGGATGCACCATTTAAGTTTGTAATGGATAAGTTGATGCTACCAAGTTGATATGGAACTAAAATGTTATATGCATAGGTAGATGAGCTAAATGCTTGAATAGCATCTGTTGTTGTACCTAAATAATTGATTGTTCCACCAAATAAGGAGAGATGGTCAATCGTGATATCATCTTCAGGTTCTAAATCTCTTGTAACATGAATTTCATAGGTCTTAGAAGACTTGTCTTCTGCGACAACCGTAATTGTAAATATTTCAGTTGTTTGACTGGATGCTGCTTTTAACGTGTAGACTCCCAAACCATCAACTGATGTGACATAACTAGATGTAGCAGTGGCATCTATTAGGATTTCGCTCACCTGATCTGATAAAGATAATGAAACAGTATATTTCGTTGTTGTTGGATTAAATACAGGTAAGAACTCAATAGGTGTACCTGTTGCATTGTTTTTAATCACAAGGCTCTTTAGTGTTGCATCATTTGAAGGGTTAACCCGTGTGATTTCAACAACATAAACTTCACCAACTTCACCAAGTTCTGATGTTGCATAAATTTCGAATCTGTTTAAGCCTATTTGAAGATTCTTTAATCCATTACCCGTTACAGTTGCTTTAGAACTTGTTGCGGTTGCTAGAATGTCTAGTGTGCTTACTTCGTATAAAACATCTGATAATGTAAGTTTATTACTAATAAACTGACCAAACATTTCAACGCCATCAAGTTTGATTGATTTTAACGTACTATCATTTGAACGACGTGTCGTTTGAATCATGTAAACATTGGGTGTTCCATCTTGAGCAGTAATAACGACATAAAATTTATGTATATCTTGTGAGATCGTCTTATTACCTAAACCTGTAATAGTTTGCGTGTCCGTGATACTTGCATCAATACCAATCGTTGTAATCGTATTTGGAATATCTAAGAAATGTTCATTCTTAGTGACATCAAGTTCAAGAATTTCTCCATCGATTACGACTTTAAGAATTTCAGCAATATTATTGCTATCTGGTAGTGAACGTGTGACTTCAAGTTCATACTTAAGGCCAACATCCCCATTTTCTGCTGTGACTTGGAAGTAAACTTTCTTTGTTTCACCTGGTGTTAATTTATATAGATCTCTACCCATAATGGTAGCTCCCACAGCTGCTGTAATATCAACAAAGAATGATGAATCTTTATAGTCAAGAACGATGGGTTCTTGAACTACATTTTCTGGATTAAAGTTAACTTCATATGTGCCATTTGCTGTTGAGATTTCAATGGCTTTAATGCTGTTATCACTACTTAAATGGCTTGAATCACTCTTAATCACTTGAATTTGATAGGATCTTACCTCACCGTTAGCTGCTGTTACCGTCACGAAGAAATCATTTTTAATGACACCTGCAATGGATGTTAACAAGAACTGTCCAGTTCCTGTAGGTGTTGTTCCATTTTCTGCAGTTGCGAAAATAACAACAGAACTTACCTTGGATGTCTTATCTAAAATGATTTGATAGAATCCTGTTTCTTTATTAAAGACTGCATTATCAAATGGCAAGATATAAGTTCCATCTGTTACATATAAATCTAAAAGGTAGTTGTTTGCTGATGGTTCTAAGCGTGTAGCAAATATTTGATACGTTTCAACCATGGATTG
>JAEWVV010000056.1 GCA_023458995.1 Bacillota bacterium | reverse complement strand
GAATAAAAGTTTTAATACTCAATCGTTTAACTCGGTTATGATTCGCAAGCCACGAGACCGTATCTTTTAAGGTTTCATCGATTGGTCTTACGGTATAACCAAGTTCATTTCGAGCTTTTTCGTTACTAAATAGTGAATTGGTTTGAAGTGTGTAAAGAGAGTACTTTGAATAGATAGGTGGTAGTTTTCTTAACCGGTAATAGACTTCTGCAAAAGGGACTGCTAGTTTAGCAAACCATGTTGGAAGCACATGGATTTTGTGTTTTCGACCGGAGAGATTTTTAAGATTTTCAAAGAGATCATTAAGGTCAATTTGTGTTCCTGATAGTATATAACAAGACCCTATTTTTCCAACTTGACTTGCCTTAATAATACCTTCAGCTACATCTCTGACATCAACGAAATCATAGGCTCCTTTAACACGAGAAGTTAGGTGTCCATTTAAGTAATCTTCAATCATCATGGTTAAATGTCCATGGCCTTGATCATCTGGTCCAATGATACCAGAAGGGTGAACAATAATGCCAGGTAATCCCTTGGAAATGGCTTCAATAACGATTTTAGAAGCTTTAGCTTTAGTTTTAGCGTAAACCCCAACAACCTTATTTTCATCAAATGAATCTACCTCAGAGATGGTATTTCCAAGCTCCTTTTCTGGGATAGCATGAACTGAAGAAACATGGATAAAACGGCCGACGCGTATTTGCATTGCACATGCAATCATGTGTCTTGTACCATCCACATTTACCCTTTCAATTAAAGGGTTCTTTTTATTTGAAATTGAGATGATTCCAGCAGTATGAATCACAATAACATCGCTTGATTTATAGGTTGTATTTGAAAGATCGAAAAATGGAGCTAGAGATTCAATTTGAGTCACATCTCCACGGTAAACATCAACACCAATATCTTTTAATCTTGCATCAGAGTCCCATGGTAAAATCAAGCCGCGAACATGCTTTGCTTGTTTTCTAAGCGATGAAACAATGGAATAACCTAAATGTCCGTTAGCACCAGTTACAAGATAGAGCTTATCCATAAAATCACTTCCTCTACCCTTAACTTATTCTTAAACGTTTGAAAAATCAAGTCTTTCGATAAAATGTTAAATCGTGTGAAATGATTGACACGAAACATTGATAATGACTTCCAAAGCTTCTTTAATGACTTTAGGATCTAGACTAAACTTATGAGGTTTATATAGTGTTTGAGATGTCTCATAAGGCACATGGATAAATCCAGCTTTCATATGTTTAAACTGACTGTGTTCAAGGTCATGCATCACAGAATAAAACACGTGGTTACATAGATATGTACCAGCACTATAAGATAGGCTAGATGGTATATGTTTTTCATGAAGTGCTTCAACGATTAGTTTGCTTGGTAGTGTCGAAAAATAAGCTTGTGGCCCAAATAAAGATATAGGATCGTCATATGGGACAACCCCGTTTTGATCGGGGATGATGGTATCATCTAAATTGATCGCAACCCTCTCGATAGATATTTCTTTTCTTCCACCAGCTTGACCCACCATAATGACAATATCAGGCATGATTTCATGGATTTTTTCGACGATGATACGTGACGATTCATAAAATACAACCGGTAATTCTAGTGTATAAAGTTCACAATCTAGTATACGTCTATCTAACGCTTTAATCGCTTCATAAGAAGGATTTATCGTTTCGCCACCAAATGGCTTAAAGCCAGTGATTAGTACTTTTATCATGTATCCCACCTCAACATCATTCTATCATAGTTAGTTATAAGTTGTTCACATAGATTTAACCTTGAAGAAGATGGTGTTTTCATATATAATGGAAGTAATCTAAAACGAATGTGAACGTGAAAAATGCCTAAAATAGAACAGCTAGCTATAACTGAATATAAGAATTACAAACTTGAATATGAATATATAACCAAGTTTTATTATCATATTTCGATTAAAAAGAAAAAGGAAATTAAGATATCCATTAAGAAAAAAAGATTTGGACGTAAACAAGAAAAAACGTTCACGGATTTTTTATTTCAGTCTTATGTTGAAGAACCAGAAGTGTTTGGTATCTTCGATAAAAAGAAATTAATTGGTGTTATTGAAGGTTCGATTGAAACCTGGAATAATCGTTATCGAATCTGGAATCTTCTCATCGACAAAAAATATCGCAGAGATGGTTACGGTAAAATGCTATTTCAATATATGGTTGGTGTTGCTAAAGAAAAAGGTGCACGTGCATTAGTCTTAGAATGCCAAAGTTGTAATTATCCAGCAATTTCATTTTATCTCGACCGAGGTATGCACTTTATTGGTTTTGATACAATGTCTTACTCGAATAAAGATATCGAAAACAAAGAAGTCAGACTAGAAATGGGTATGAGACTCGATTAATTTTTGATCGATTAATATAAAATCTAGAATCACACAAAGTCTATTAAAAAAGATGTTAATAGACTTTTTTTCGTCTTTAACATCTTACTTTTTATTTCACACGAAGTGTAACACACTTAAGATAGAGAGATTCATCGGATCCAAAGAGTGCAGGATGATCTTTTCCTTGAATTCTAAATTCAATCATTTGAGTCAGTCTTTTTGAATCATTGGATGCGTCTAGTAACATTTGTAAGAAAAGTTCTGGAGTCATATAGTGAGAACATGAACAACTGACTAAATATCCATTTGGATTAATGATCTTTAGTGCTTGAAGGTTAATCTCTTTATAACCTTGGTAAGCTTTTTTAAGATCATCTTGTTTTTTAGCGAATGCTGGTGGATCTAAAA
>JAEWVV010000055.1 GCA_023458995.1 Bacillota bacterium | reverse complement strand
TTTTGATCACCGATATGTGTTCGATGTATTGTAGACATTGCACAAGACGTCGTTTTGCTGGTCAAAAAGATGGTGAAATGAAGTTAGATAATATTGATAGAGCAATTGAATATATTAAAAGCCATGAAGAGATTAATGATGTTCTCTTATCTGGTGGCGATGCATTCATGGTTTCTGATCAACGGATTGAATATATTTTAAAGAAATTAAGAGAAATTGATCATGTTCAAGTTATTCGTTTTGGTACAAGAACTCCTGTTGTTATGCCTCAAAGAGTTACAGAGAATCTTGTGAATATGCTTAAAAAGTATCATCCAATTTGGGTGAATACACATTTTAATCACGCAAATGAAATTACACCAGAATCTAAAAAGGCCATTGACCGTTTAGTTGATGCAGGTATTCCTGTAGGTAATCAATCGGTTTTATTAAAAGGTGTGAATGATTGTGTACATATCATGCGTAAACTTGTTAAGGGACTGATTGCGATTCGAGTAAGACCTTATTACATTTATCAATGTGATTTGTCATTTGGTATTGAACATTTTAGAACATCTGTTTCAAAAGGTATTGAGATCATTGAAGGCTTAAGAGGTCACATTAGTGGACTTGCAATTCCTACGTTTGTTGTTGATGGTCCTAATGGTGGTGGTAAGATTCCTGTGATGCCAAACTATCTCATTTCACAAGCACCAGGTAAAGTCGTACTACGGAACTATGAAGGCGTCATTACGACATATAGTGAACCAGAACATTATGTTTCAAACTGTCAATGTGAAGATTGTAAGAATAAAAAATTAGAAGGTATTAGTGGTTTATTACAGGGTAATGGTATTTCGATGGAACCAGAATCCTTAAAAAGAAAAGAACGGATTTTACATGATCAAAAGCATTGAAAAATACCAAACGATTGGTATTATCGGTTTAGCTAAAAATACAGGAAAGACAACAACACTCAATTATTTAATCGAGCTTTATAAGCATGAACCACTTGGATTAACATCGATTGGTTTAGATGGTGAAGCAATTGACCAAGTCAATTACCTACCTAAACCAAGAATTGATTGTTACTCTGGAATGATTTTAGCAACAGCTAAAGAATGTTTAGATGAGTCTACGATTGATTATGAAATTTTAGAAGAAACAAATGCTTTAACTGCGCTTGGTAAGGTTTTAATAGTCAGAGTCATCTCAAATGGTAGAGTTATGCTTGCTGGTCCTACAACTAATCTAGAAATGAACGAGATACTTCATCGAATGAAGAACTATGTATCACGGATTTTTGTTGATGGGGCATTATCACGAATGACTTTTTCAGCACTTGAAGGTTTAGATGGTATCGTTCTTGCGAGTGGAGCATCTTTCCATCAGGAGATGAATGAGACATTGAGTAAGACAAAGCATGTGATTGATCTTTTCATGTATCCTAAAACAAAAATAGACATCAATCCAAATGCTTCATATATCTTATCCAGTGGTGATGAAAAGATCATTAGTGATAAAAAATCATATGCATCTTTGCGTTTGGCTTTTGAATCGATGAGAGAATCTTTAAAATGGTTATACGTTAGAGGAGCAATCACTGATAAGTTTCTTGATATGCTTATTGATCTTAGACTATCATCGTTTACATTGATTGTAGAAGATCCAACAAAACTGCTTTATCATTACCGGTTAGCATCCGTCATTGAAAAGTTAAAGATTCAAATAGAAGTTCTTAAAACATGTAAGTTATTCATGATTACGATCAATCCATTTAGACCTGTGGGTAGGTCCTATGATCCTGATGTATTTTTAAAAGAGGTCAAAAAATTGACATCCATTCCCATCATCAATGTCAAAAGCTTGGAGGATAAAGATGGAAACAAAACTTAATTTAAATCAAGAAACAATTAAATCATGTCGTAAATATGCAAAAGATATTGCTGATCAAGTACAATCTTATATCGATCTACATACAACATCAGCAGTTGAAAGAACGATTTTAAGATTACTCGGGATCGATGGTGTCGATGATTTTGGTCGTCCTTTGGTAAATGCTATCGTTGACCATATCATTTCGTTTGAAGGACTATCTAAGGGTGTTTCTCATTATATGACCTATGCTGTCCGTGAAATGAATGAATCACCTCAAGAGATTGCAAGAAGAGTTGCAGCTAACACTTACTCCTTGCAAGTATTTAAAGATTTACCTGTACCAAAAGAAATGGTTGAACTGACTCCTTTCTTTGAAAAGACATTAGCACGTATTAATGAGATGAAAGAAATCAGAAAAAACTGGATCTTAGAAACAGGCAAAAAAGAAACACCCAGTAAATATGTCATTGTTGCTACAGGTAACATTTATGAAGATATGAAACAAGCAGTCTCTGCAGCTAAAAAAGGTGCGGACATTATTGCAGTCATTAGAAGTACAGGTCAATCACTTTTAGACTATGTACCTTTTGGTCCAACCACTGAAGGATTTGGTGGAACATATGCAACTCAAGAAAACTTTAGACTGATGAGAGAAGCGTTAGATGAAGTTTCAAGAGAAGAAAAAAGATATATCAAACTTGTCAATTATGCATCAGGATTGTGTATGCCTGAGATTGCTGCAATGGGTGCGATTGAACGTCTTGATATGATGTTAAATGATTCATTGTACGGAATTATTTTCCGCGATATCAACATGAAGAGAACGTTGATTGACCAATACTTCTCAAGAGTGATTTCAAGTTATGCAGAGATTATTATTAATACAGGTGAAGACAATTATTTAACAACATCAGATGCCTTTGATCATGCTCATACGGTTTTATCATCTCAGTTTATTAATGAACAGTTTGCTAAAAAAGCACTCATGAAAGAATCACTTATGGGTCTTGGTCATGCTTATGAGATTGATCCCAATATGGAAAATAGTTTTCTCTATGAGCTTGCTCAAGCAGAAATGGCTAGAGAAATATTTCCCAATGCACCGCTTAAATATATGCCACCAACAAAACATATGACAGGAGATATCTTTAAAGGATGTGTCCAAGATGCACTTTTTAACGTGACTGCTGTAACAACCAAACAATCGATTCATCTTCTTGGAATGATGACAGAAGCGATTCATACACCTTTTGTGAGTGATCGTGCGATTGCATTAAATATTGCAGCCTATATTGAAAAAGCATTTAAAAACTTTGGTGATGAAATCTTATTTAAACCAGATGGCATCATCATGAATAGAGCACATGATGTATTAGATAGGGCACATCATTTACTTCAAGAGATTAAACATGATGGATTATTTAAATCACTTGAAAAGGGGATATTTGCAGAAGTATCACGGACTGAAGATGGTGGAAAAGGACTTAAGGGCGTATTTATCAAGGATAAAGACTACCAAAATCCCATTTTAGATCTCATGCGAATGACTTTAAGGGGGGATAGAAAATGAGTACTAAACCTACATGGATTCGCCCTTATGGTGATACAGAAAATGATGGAAAAGTTCAAATGTCTTTTTCACTTCCTATCAGTTTATCAGCTGCAGGTGAAGAAGCTGCTAAAATGATTGCATTACAGATGGGCATTCATGACCCAGCCGTTGTACATGCAGAAACTTTATCTGAGCATTTCAGTTTTTATATTGTTTATGGACGTAGTGAACATCAAATCGATATGAACAGTATTCATGTTGTTGAAGTCAATAAGAAAGTGATGAGTAAAGAAGAAGTTGAATCTTATATCGAAGAAAACTTTGCTGAACCACTTGTCTTTGTTGGTGCATCTACAGGAACAGATGCACATACTGTTGGGATAGATGCTATTATGAATATGAAAGGTTATAACGGAAATTATGGTCTTGAACGTTATAAAGGCATTAAAGCGTATAACCTTGGTGGACAAGTCGATAACGAAACACTTTTAGAAAAAGCCATTGAATTAAAAGCTGATGTGATTTTAATCTCACAAACAGTGACTCAAAAAGATATTCATATTGAAAACTTAACGCAGTTTATTGAACTCTTAGAAGCTGAACATAAGAGAAATGACTTTATCGTCATTATCGGTGGACCAAGAATTCATCACGGTCTTGCTAAAGAGTTGGGGTATGATGCTGGTTTTGGTCCTAAAAAGTATGCGTTTGATGTTGCATCATTTGCTGTTCAAATGCTTAAGGATAAAGGGGTTAAACCAAAAAGATAGAAAATACATCATAGGCGTATGGTAAAATAAAGATAATAACGACTGGGGGAATATGATGTTAAACAAAATTATGCATTTTAAAGCATTTTTGATTCCTGTTGTATTCTTTATCGTTTTAGCACTCATCGCATCGTTTGATGCACCTGATTCTTTTTCATGGTATGAATATCCCCTATCAACACTTGGGGCACAAGCCTTTGATAATGCGTGGTTGATGAATGCTGCATGGATGGGATTTGGATTACTTGTTTTGTTGATTGCTGCTGCATATCATCAAAAAGAAGATCTACCTCAAGCATTAACATTTCCGATTATCGTCTTTGGCATTTGTATCATTTTACTTGGCGTATGGCGATATGATAATTTATTTGAGGTTGTTGAAACCGATTTTGATGAAGTTGAAGATCATTTGATTTTTTATGCAGTTGCACTTATATCTTTGACGTTATCGATTGCATTTCATGCACTTCTTGCCCAGGAAAAAATGATGAGACAAATTCATATTCTTTATACAGGACTGATGATTGTCATGATGGTTTTACTTGTTACAGTCACTGATTATAGTGGACTTTTGGAACGGGTGACATGGTTTTTGATTTTTGTATGGCTCATCTGTTTATTTGGAAGGGTGAATCGTAATGTCAACATCAAACGATTTTAAAGATTATATGAACGACCAAACAGAAACTTTGGGTTATGTCAGTTATAAAAAGATGTTTGGTGAATATGGACTCTTCTATAAAGAAAAAATGGTTGGAGTTCTCGCAGATAACAAACTCTATATCAAACCAACCGAAGAAGGGAAAAAACTTCTTCCAAAGATTATTATGGAAAGTTTTTATGAAAAAGGTAGTCCTTATTTTCTCATTGAAGATACGGATGATCGTGATTTAATCTGGAAACTAATTATACAAACATATGAAGCATTACCTGCTCGTGTTGAAAAGAAAAAGAAGACGGTGAAATGATATGAAGATTTATACTAAGCGTGGCGACCAAGGTAAAACAGATTTAATGAATAAACGGGTCAGTAAAGCAGATTTACCTATTATGGTTAATGGTTCATTAGATGAATCCATGGCATTTCTTTTAATGGGTAAACATTATATGCGCGTACCAGAAATGCTTGATGATATCGATAAGATTCATGGTCATCTCTTTTCAATCGCACATGAGATTGCATTAAACGATCCATTAAAAAGTATTACACAAGAAAGTGATGTTAAGTGGTTAGAAGAAAGACTTGATCATTATGATTCCCATTTAAAACCACTCACAAAGTTTATTAAACTTGATCAGACAAAAGCTGGATCATGGTTAAACATTGCTAGAGTTACAGTTAGACGTGCTGAAAGAGAACTTGTGATGTTAGCGCAGGAACAACAAATCAATGAAAATACGCTCGCTTATATTAACCGGTTATCAGATTTTTTATTTACTGCAGCTCGCTATTTTGATGAAGTACAATAAGAGGAGGGACCTATGAATAAGATCAAAGTTATTATTTGGGGTTTTGGAGCAATGGGCCGTGGTATGGCTCAAATGTTACTGATGAAAAAAGGTGTTGAGATCATTGGAATCTGTGATGTGAATCCAAGTTTAATCGGCAGAAACTTTCTTGAAATACTCGAAATAACATCTGATCATCCAAAAGTTTTCATCTCGGATAAAATTGATTTACTCCTTCAGACTCAAAAAGCTGATGTTGTTTTATTGTGTACAGATAGTTTTGTTAAAGGTGCATTTGAAAAGATTAAGAAGATTGTTACATACAAAGTCAATGTCATTAGTACAGCTGAAGAAATGGCTTATCCTATGGCTGCTGAGCCTGAATTATCCAAACAAATCGATAATCTTGCTAAAGCATTTGGTGTTACAGTTTTAGGTACTGGAATTAACCCAGGATTTATAATGGATTTACTTGTTGTCGCATTAACAGGAACGATGGTTGATGTAAAACATATTGAGGCTAAGAGAGTTAACTCCTTATCTCCCTTTGGACCCACAGTCATGCGTGAGCAAGGTGTTGGTATTTCACTCGATGAATATCATCATAGAGTGGCGGAAGGTGAATTAGCTGGTCATGTTGGATTTAGAGAATCTGTTCATATGATTAGTGATGCATTAGGTGTGAAATTAGATGATTTTACACAACAAATGGCACCAATTATAACAAATATTGATCGTAAGAGTGCATATGGCGAAGCGAAAGCTGGTCATTTAGCAGGTATTAATATGACAGGTCAAGGATTAGTTAATGGGGATGTTTTCATTAACATGATTCATCCACAACAAATTGAACCTGAAGTTGAGGGGACTCAAACGGGAGATTATATTACATTAAAAGGAACACCCAATATAAATTTATCGATTACACCTGAAGTCAATGGTGGAGTTGGTACGATTGCGATGTGCGTGAATATGATTCCACATGTGATTAATGCTAAACCAGGATTGAAGACGATGATTGATCTTCCTGTACCAAGAGCTATATTAGGTGATATGAGAGATTTGCTTGATAAGTAGTTTCTGATCGATTAATCTACTGGTTTCTTGATGGAATAATGAATTGCTATATCAGTATTGATGTGTACAGGGCTTCTAGCCCTGTTTTTTTATTTTTCTTTTTATCTCATTTTCACAAGAAGTGATATTACTTACTTTTTTATTTGTTTTTGACTTTAATTATGCGGGTATCATCCGAAACATGAATTTTTTAGAATTATAGTGAAGATGAACATGTGTTTTATAATCATTTTCATACAAAAACTATACAAAAAAGCCTAAAAATGATATGATAAAAATAGGTAAGCGCTTTCAAGTTATGAGTTTCTTTTTTTATGTGCATTGGAGGGAATATCATGATTGATCAAAATGTATACGTTGAAATTTATCGCATTATTCTACCGGTTGAGGAAAGATCTAAGAATCTACCTGTAGAAACTAAACGCGTTCCTTTTGAAATGCGGTTAAGAGGAAAACTATTAAAGCCAGCTTCACTTGGTGATTTTGTAGAAATAGAAACCGCTACAAAACGTATTGAAAAAGGTATTTTAGTTGCTGTTCATCCATTCTATGACCATAGTTTCGGTCATTATGTATCTATCTTAACTGAAGTCAGAGACTTAATCCTTCAAGAAACGGAGGATCTTCTATGAGTTATCAATCAGTCATGGATAAAAAACAAAGCATAATGAAAAATGCTTTGCGTCTAGATTATGATGCATTTGAATATCCAGGAATCGGTTTTGATTATGAAAAACTGATGGCATCCTCTGGATATACATTTGAAGATGTCATTTCACTTCAACTTGAAAATAATATTGGACAAACACCTTTAATTGAATTAAAAAGATTAAGTGCTTATACTAGAAAATTTGCACCAAAAGGATATGGAGCACGTATTTTCCTCAAAGATGAATCTCAAAACTTATCAGGATCTTTTAAAGCAAGACGTGCAGCTATGTCAGTCTATCAAGCTAAAAAGTTAGGATTTAAAGGTGTGATTGCTGCTACATCGGGTAATTATGGTGCTGCTGTTGCTGCACTTGCAGCACGTGCGGGATTAAAATGTATCATTGTTCAAGAATGCTACGATTCCAATGGTGTTGGTCAACCTGAAATCATTGAGAAAGCTAGAGCATGTCAAGCCTATGGTGCAGAAGTAGTACAACTCTCAGTTGGACCAGAACTATTCTATGAGTTTCTTGTTTTACTTGAAGAAACAGGTTATTTCAATGCATCACTTTATTCTCCTTATGGTGTGATGGGAATAGAAACCTTAGGATATGAAATCGCAAATGATCTCATGAAAAAAGAACATAAATTTCCTGAAGTTGTGATTTGTACGAATGCTGGTGGAGGTAATTTAACAGGAACTGCACGAGGTCTTATCAAAGCAGGAGCTAAAGATACAAAGATCGTTGCTGCTAGTGTTGATTTATCTGGATTACATATGGCTTCTGATACAGATTTTAATAAAAAGTCTTTTACAACAGGACATACCGGATTTGGAATACCATTTTCTACAGTCCCAGACAGAAGTGATGTACCACGTAGTGCAGCAAGACCACTTCGTTATATGGATTACTATGGATTAGTTAATCAAGGATCAGTTTTCTTTATTACAGAAGCACTTGCTATCCTTGAAGGTATGGAAAGAGGTCCAGCGGGAAATACAAGTTTAGCACTCGCATTCAGTTTAGCTCAAACTATGAAAAAAGATGAGATCATTGTTGTTCAAGAGACTGAATATACAGGTGCTGGTAAACACATGAATGCACAAATTTCATTTGCTGAAGATAGAGGAATTGATTTAATACTAGGAAATCCTTTGGAAGAAAAGCCTGGTAAAAATATAATTTTCCCATCATCAGGAGCACAGTTAAAACATAAAGAAGTACCACTTGATAGTTTGAGATCAAGTTATCTCAAACATTATCAAGATCAAGTTTTGTTTGATCAAGATTATGAATATCTTGCTGCTGAACTTAAAACAAGTGTTGAACATGTTAAAAAACTAATGGAGGACATCAATGAAACAAAGAAATGATGATTTTGAAGTACGTCGAAGTCACCTTAAAAACTTATCGGATGCTGAACTTAAAGCATACTTTGAGAAACTTACGGATCAACTGCTTGATCCAATGTTAGATCTTGCATACACGCACACTTCAAAAGCAATTGAACGAAGTGTCTTAATGCGGGTGGGTTTTTCTAGTCTTGAAGCGAAAGCATTAACTGAAAAAATGATGGAATGTCATATCTTAGAACATGGTGCAGGTCATGTTGTGTTTCGTTATGCTAAAAATAACCAATTAGCCATCAGAGATGCTGGTTTAAAACTGATGGATATGAGTGAAATGATGAAAATAGCGGAGGAATTCAAATGAATATCAATGATAAGTTAGATATAAGAAATATTCTATCCGATTTAGAGTCATATCGCCCAAGACGAAAAGGATGGGTATGGCGTGATAAACATCCGATTGACCTTGGTCCATTTCATTATGTACAAGCAAGTTCTTCACTAGAAAGAAGTATACCTCTTCCCAGTGCAAGACATTTAAATAATATTGATCCACAACCGGATGCAACCATTACTACAGAAATTGCGTCAGGTCGTTTTGAAGATGATATTAGACGTATGCGTATGGCAGCTTGGCATGGTGCTGATCATATCATGGTCATTAGAACTGCCGGACAGTCTCATATGGATGGTCTTTTAGAAGGAACACCCCAAGGTGTCGGTGGTGTGCCTATTACACGTAAACAGGTTAGAGCACAAAGAAAAGCTCTTGATCTTATTGAAGATGAAGTAGGTAGACCTATTAACTATCATTCCTATGTATCTGGTGTTGCTGGTCCTGAAATTGCAGTGATGTTTGTCGAAGAGGGAGTTAATGGTGCTCATCAAGATCCACAATATAACGTACTCTATCGTAACATTAACATGATTAGAAGTTTTGTAGATGCTGCTGAAAGTAAAAAGATTATGGCGTATGGAGGACTCGCACAAATCGATGGTGCACATAATGCGAATGCGACTGCACGTGATGCTTGGAAAGTTATGCCTGAGCTTCTTGTTCAACATGCGATTAATAGTAGAATGAGTGAAAGAATTGGAATTAAACCTGATTTGATTTGCTTATCAACCGTACCTCCTGCAGCACCACCATCTCCAGATTTAAAGCTTAATTTACCGTATGCGATTGCTCTAAGAGAATTTATGGATCGTTATAAGATGAGAGCACAAATGAATACGAAATATATGGATTCATCAACAAGAGAAGCAACTGTTACACATGTGCTTAATCTTTTAATATCGAGATTAACATCTGCAGATATTCAATCAACCATTACACCAGATGAAGGAAGAAACGTTCCATGGCATGTATATAATATAGAAGCACTCGATACAGCGAAACAAGCCATGATGGGAATGGATGATCTTTTATCCATGTTAGAACTTAAAAAAGATGGATATCTCTATGACAAGAAAAGAGAGATTCAAGAAAGAGCAGTTTTAATGATGGAAGAAGTCATTGAACAAGGTGGTTACTTTCAAGCTGTTGAGGAAGGTATGTTTGTAGATTCAGGTTTATATCCTGAACGTATGGGTGATGGTATTGTAAGAGATATCAATGGTGGTATTGGTGCATATTCTGTCATCAAAAGAGCAGATGATTACCTAGCTCCTGTTACTGCACACTACGGATATAATAACGTTTCACAATACGATAAAAAATTAGTTAATCATCCTGAGATGTTAATTGGTGGATGTACGTTTGAAAAACCTGAGTTAATTCAATATATAGATGAACTTGATGAAAATGATAATGTGAACCACCGTTTAGATGATACTGAAAAGTATAGAAGTACATCATTAATGAAACCAGAAGTTCAGTGGTTAGGTGATGGAATCATTACAGTTGATCTCTTTTTCCCAACTGATGAAGCAACAGCGGAAGCTGCAGCTTTAGTGGTTGCTAAGAACTTGAATTTATTAAATCCTGAAGTCATTCATAAAGAAGTACTTCATCCCGTTGAGGGAACACGAATCCAGTTAAAGGGATCCATAAATTTTGATATTGATAAGAGTAAACTTGTCCTAAGAGAAAAAGAAGATATTCTTGATGATGAAGAAATCCTAAAATATATCAAACATCATGAGATTAAAGTTGTTGCTGGTACGGGTGGATCTGATGAGCACAGCGTTGGTATGAGAGAAGTTCTAGATATCAAACATGGTGGTATTGAAAAATATGGCATCAAGTATTTATATCTAGGAACGAGTGTTCCCATTGAAAAGTTTATTGATGCAGCGATTGAAACAGATGCACAAGTCATTATGATTTCACTGATTATTTCTCATGATGATATTCATTATAAGAATATGGAAAAACTGAATCAGTACGCGATTGAAAAAGGTGTGAGAGATAAACTTATTTTAATCGCTGGTGGAACACAAGTAACTCCAGAGATTGCACGTAAACATGGTATGGATCAAGGATTTAGCCGAGGAACAAAAGGAAGACATGTCGCTTCATTTATTGTGAAGCGTCATCAAAAGATGTATGAAGATTGATGTTTTAGTTGCAGAAATTGGATCGACAACAACCGTTGTAAATGCATTTCAAATCCATCAAGGACCGGTGGCATTTTTAGGACGTGGTATGAGTCAGACAACCGTTGATACCGATGTAAGAGAAGGATTGGAAAATGCGATTAAAGATTTAGAAAAAAACTTAAATGTTGATCATATTTTCTACGGTGAACTTTATGCATCATCATCTGCAGCAGGTGGATTAAAAATGACGGTTCATGGACTTGTCTATGAAATGACTGCAAAGGCAGCTAAAGAGGCTGCGCTTAATGCTGGTGGAAATATTCATATGATTACTGCAAACCGTCTTGATGAAGATCAAATTGAAAAGATTAAAAAAATTAAACCGAATATCATCTTGATTGCAGGTGGTACGGATTATGGTGAAAAAGAAGTTGCTTATCAGAATTTAATTGATGTAGCAAAACTAAATATTCCGATTATTTATACGGGTAATATTGCAAATCATGAACGGATAAAAAAACTTGGGTTTCCTCATGTGAGAATTGTTGAAAATGTATATCCAAGGGTCGATGATTTCAATATTATGCCGCTAAGAGAAGCCATTTATGAGACATTTGAAAAACATATTATTGAAGCTAAAGGCATGCATGATATTTTTAAGATGGTTAATCATGTGATTATTCCAACACCAGGTGCGGTAATGGAAACAACCCTTCTTCTAGATGACATTTTTGATGGGGTTATGACACTTGATGTCGGTGGAGCTACTACAGATGTTCACACTGTTTCATCACCAAAGCATGAGTATGAACGAATGCTTGAAGGTGAACCTAAAATGAAGCGAAGTGTTGAAGGTGACTTAGGAGTTTATGTTAACAGGGTTCAAGTCTTAAATACATATAGAGAAGATGAAATCATAAGAATCTTTAAGATGAATAAAGATGATGCTTTAAAGATACTCAAAGATGAACCATTTATTCCTTTAACAGATGAAGGTAAAAGAGTCATTGATCTACTCACAAGTCGCTGTGTAGAACTTGCGATTGATCGTCATGCAGGTGACTTAAAACGGGTATTTACAACGAACGGTTATAAAGTCATTCCTGAGGGGAAAGACTTAAGTCAGGTTAAAGCAATCTTTTTAACAGGGGGAGCATTACTTCATATGAAAGACAAAGAAGAAATGATTAGACATTATCTTAGGTCAAGACCAACAAAGTTAGTGCCCGATGAACATGTAGAGATTTACCTAGACCAAGATTATATATTTGCTTCACTTGGCGTTTTATCAAGGGTTTATCCAGAAGAGACAAAAGTGTTACTTGCTAAATCAATTAGAAAAGTTGGTGATGTTGATGTATCCTAAAATGACGATTAATGTTTCGTATTATAAAGATAATGTACGCTATATGACACAACTTTTTAAAAGACAAGGAATTAAATTAGTACCTGTCACTAAAGTTTTTCTTGCCTCTGAAAAACTGATTGATGTACTCAATCAAGCAGATATAGATACGATTGCTGATTCACGAATTGTGAACTTCAAACAGATGAAAACAGATAAACAAAAAATGTTATTGCGTATACCGATGATGTCTGAAGTTTATGATGTTATTAAGTATACAGATATCTCTTTAAACTCTGAACTTGAAGTGATTGAAGCACTTAACCAAGAAGCGAAAAGACAACGTAAAATTCATAAAATCATTTTGATGTATGATATTGGTGATTTAAGAGAAGGTATCTATTATAAGGCAGATGATGTCTTATGGTTAGATCGTATTAAGTCATTAAAAGCTATTCAACTGATAGGTATAGGTACAAACCTTACCTGTTATGGTGGTGTGATACCGACCCAAAAAACATACCAAAAATTTCATGAGATCAAAAAGCGTGTTGAACGCATCATGGGTTATGAGTTAAAAGTGATTACAGGTGGAAATTCATCATCACTACCACTCGTGATGGATGAAAAACTACCATCTTTTATCAATCAACTAAGAATAGGTGAAGCCTTAGTCTTAGGAAGAGAAACAGCTTATGGAAAAGATATTATCGGGATGCACCAAGATGTGTTTACACTTGATGCAGAAATTATTGAGATCAAGATGAAACCATCTAAACCTGAAGGAAAAATTGGTGTAGACGCATTTGGTCATAGAGTTCGATTTACAGATCGTGGCACAATTAGACGTGCAATACTTGCGATTGGTAAACAAGATATTGGACTTGACCAATTGAAACCACCAGCTGGTGTAACCATTTTAGGTTCTTCATCTGATCATTTAATTGTTGAGTTAGAAAATGAGAATTATAAGATAGGTGACCAAATTCATTTTGGGTTAACCTATGGTGGTATCTTGTCATTAATGACATCCCCTTACGTGGAGAAAAACTATGTTTTATAGACCTACATGGGCTGAAATTGATTTAAATGCTTTAGTTTCTAATTACCGTTTTGCACAAAAGAAGGTTTATCCCAAAAAGATTATTCCTGTCATTAAAGCTGACGCTTATGGCCATGGAGCTAAAGAAGTCATGAGCGCATTAATGGCTGAAGGAGTTAACCTTTTTGCAGTTTCATTATTAGAAGAAGCTTTAGAATTAAGAGGACTTTCAGATACAGTTGATCTTTTAATGCTTGGTCCTATTCTTAAAGAACAGTTTGAACTTTGTCATAAGCGTCATATTCAATTTACGGTTTATGATGAAGCGATATTAGATCACATTTTATCATTTGATAAACCTTTGATGTTTCATATCAAGGTTGAAACTGGTATGCACCGCTATGGGATTGAAGATTATAAGAAGATCATTCAGTTTATGCATGACATTAAGTCTACCAATCATAAACTGGTTGGACTTTATACACATTTTGCAACTGCCAATGAACAAGATGATTTATTCTTCTCACAGATTAAACGTATGGAAGAACTTATTAGTAACCTACCTTATCTACCTGAAATGATACATCTATCAAACTCATCATCAAGTCTTCGCTATGAGAATAAGATAAACTTTACAACACATGCAAGATTAGGTATATCACTTTATGGTTTATCTTTAGATGAGAATCAAAAAGGATTAACACCTGTGATGTCTTTAAAGTCAACAATCGTTGAGATTAAAAGACTCTCCAAAGGTGATACGGTAGGATATGGTGCTACCTATCAAGCTCAACAAGATGGCGAGCATATCGCAGTAGTCCCAATCGGTTATGCTGATGGTTGGATTAGAAGAAATAAACAAGGTTCTGTTGAAATCAATCATAAAATCTACAAACTTGTGGGCATTATCTGTATGGATGCATGCTTCATTAAAGTAGATAAAGATATTCATGTGGGTGATGTTGTAACACTCTTTGGTGGAATGATTAAAACAGATGATGTTGCAAGAAGATTAAAAACGATTTCGTATGAAGTCATATGTATGGTAAGTAAACGCGTTCCACGTGTTTTTACGAAGGGAGGAATAAGATGATTCATGTTACATCAGAAATAGGGAAGTTAAAGACTGTACTTCTTCATAGACCAGGAAAGGAACTGGAAAATTTAACACCAGATGTCCTTGAAAAGTTGCTTTTTGACGATATTCCTTATCTTAAAGTAGCTCAAGAGGAACATGACCAATTTGCAGATATGCTTAGAAGTGAGGGTGTAGAAGTCCTCTACTTAACCGATATGATCACAGAAGCTCTTGAAGCACATCCGGAAGTTTTATCGAACTTTATCAATTCTTTTATTGAAGAATCGAAGATTAAGTCACATACGATTAAAAATGCACTATATCATTTTTTGGCAGAACTTCCACTCAAGGATATGATCTTAAAAATGATTGAAGGTATCAGAACAAATGAAATCTCAATTCCCAATAAACATTCGATTATGGATATGTTAGAAGATGAGTATCCTTTTTATACAGATCCAATCCCTAATATCTTATTTCAAAGGGATCCTTTTTCAAGTGTTGGCTGTGGGGTTGCTATGAGCAAGATGAGTATGCAAGCAAGACAAAGAGAAACGATTTTTGCTGAATATATCATTAACTATCATCCACGTTTTAAAGATCAAAAGATTCCATATTTTTATCACCGGTTAAATCGCTATCCATTAGAGGGTGGGGATATTTTAGTGTTATCTAAAGATGTGATTGCGATGGGGATTTCATCAAGAACAGATCCTAGAGCGATTGAGTATTTTGCGGAAAAAGTATTTGAACAGCATAATGCGTTTCATACGATTTTAGCGTTCAATATCCCAAAGAGTCGAGCATTTATGCATTTAGATACAGTGTTCACACAAGTTGATTATGGTATTTTTACGATTCATCCAGGGATTGAAACGGTATTAACCGTTTTTGAAATTGAAAAAGCTGAACAGCACTTTACCATTACCAAAGTTGTTACATCGTTAGAAACAGTTCTTGAAAAACATTTGAAACGTCCTGTGACGTTAATCAGATGTGGTGGTAAAGATCAAATAACAAGCGTTAGAGAACAATGGAATGATGGAGCAAACACATTAGCGATTGCACCAGGAAAAGTCATTGTGTATGATAGAAACCATGTAACAAATCAGATGCTTAAAGATGCAGGTATCCAAGTTCTTGAAATTGAGTCTAGTGAACTTTCAAGAGGTCGTGGAGGTCCAAGATGTATGAGTATGCCATTAGAAAGAGAAGACATATAAAAAGGAGAAACATATGAACTTACAAGGAAGACATTTGCTCACATTACTTGATTATTCACCAGAAGAAATAAAGTATTTGATTGATCTGGCTAAACGATTGAAGAAAGAGAAAAAAGAAGGTATTAGCCATAAAGTATTTCCAAATAAAAATATCGTCTTGTTATTTCAAAAGGACTCAACACGGACACGTTGTGCTTTTGAAACATCAGCTCTTGATTTAGGTATGGGTGTTACTTATTTAGGACCAACGGGTTCTCAAATGGGGAAAAAGGAATCCGTTAAAGATACTGCACGTGTTTTAGGACGTATGTATGATGGTATTGAATATCGGGGTTACTTCCAAAAAGAAGTTGAATTGCTTGCAGAGTATTCAGGTGTTCCTGTTTGGAATGGGTTAACAGAACTTTATCATCCGACACAAATTTTGGCAGACTTTTTAACGATTGAAGAAAAGTTTGGTCATCTAAAGGGTATTCGTTTTACTTATTTTGGTGATGCGAGAAACAATATGGGTAATTCACTGATGATTGGGTGTGCGAAGATGGGAATGCACTTTACTGCTGCAGCACCTAAGCATTTATGGCCAAATGAAGCTTTAATTGAAAAATGTCAGAAGATTGCTAAAACAACAGGAGCAACCCTTCGTTTTGTAGAAGATGCAAACGAAGGTGCAAAAGATGCTGATGTTTTATATACCGATGTTTGGGTATCTATGGGTGAACCTAAAGAAGTATGGGAATCACGTGTTGAACTTCTTCATCCGTACCAGGTTAATCAAAAATTGGTGGCTTTAGCAGATAAGAATGCAATTTTCATGCACTGTCTACCTGCTTTCCACGGTTTAGATACTGAAGTAGGACAAGAGATTGCGAAAACTTTTGGTAGTAAGTATGCATCTGTTAGAAATGGTGAACTTGAAGTCACGGATGAAGTAATTGAATCTAAACAAAGTGTAGTCTTTGATGAAGCTGAAAATAGAATGCATACCATTAAAGCAGTAATGTATGCATCATTAGGTGGCCCCAATGTCTAGATATGTGATTTCTCTTGGCGGTAATGCTTTAGGAAAGAATGCAGACGAGCAAAAAAGACTTTTAACGCATGTTGCACATGCGATTTATCCTTTGATCGAAATGAATCATGATATTGTGATTGTCCATGGTAATGGACCACAAGTGGGTATGATTAATTTGGCATTTAATGAATCAGTATCAACCCCTGATATGCCATTCGCTGAATGTGGAGCGATGAGTCAAGGTTATATTGGTTTCCATATTCAAAATGCAATTCAAAACATTATGAGAGAACGTTTGATTAAACGACCTATATCAACTGTTGTTACACAAGTTTTAGTTGATATGAAAGATCAAGCATTTATGCATCCAACAAAACCTATTGGTAGTTTCTATACAAAAGAACAAGCAGAAGATATCGAAAAGACATATGGATATACGATGGTTGAAGATGCAGGTAGAGGATATCGCAGAGTAGTAGCATCTCCAAAACCAATTGATATCGTAGAAAAAGATAGTATTCTAGCACTTTTAAATCAGAAACAGATCGTGATTGCTGCTGGTGGTGGTGGAATACCTGTCATAGAAAAAGATGGTAAGCTTGTTGGAGTCGATGCAGTCATTGATAAAGATTTTGCAAGTGCAAAAGTTGCTGAAATCGTAGGCGCTGATGAACTCATTATTTTAACTGCTGTAGAAAATGTTTTTATCAACTATAATACTCCTGAACAAAAGGCATTAACATCAGTTTCAATTGATGAACTTGAAGATTATTTAAAGGGAAGTCACTTTAAAAAAGGATCAATGTTACCTAAGATTGAAGCGTGCATGTCTTTCGTAAAAGCAACGAAAAGACCTGCAGTGATAGCATCGCTTGAAAAAGCGGTTGAAGCATTTAAACAAACGAGTGGTACAATCATTCATATGTAACAAATAAGCGCCTGGCTAAGCCAAGCGCTTTTCTTTTAGGTGATATGTAAAAATCAATTAACTTACTTTGTTTTCATGACCTCGATACCAGCATGTTTACCCTTTTCTTGATAGATTAGTTTATTTTTATAAAGAAGTTTAAGATGAATATAACCCGATAGTCCTTCTTTAATTTGCTCAATCATTTGTCCATTTCTAGGTGATGCGAGTAATATTTCATGTGTAGAATTCGCTTCAATCATCAAGTTATAACGTCCCTTTTTTAGTGTGTAGATGACATGTTTACCATTGATCATCTCTTCTTTGACTTTAGCCCCATTATACGTAGCAAAACGTTATTCTTTACCATTAAAACTGAGGTTTACGATTAAACCTTTGAAGTAAAATCCAAGAAAAGGTATATCCGCATATGAAAACATGAACGATGTTTTAGTATCGTTAAAATGGTTGGATTGAAGCCATACATAGGCTCTTGAAAATGATTTTCCCCAATCCTTTTCAATATAACCTTTGCCATTTTGAAAAGAGATAGTCTCGTTATTTAATTTGCGAGAACCCGATAGTGAATGTGTCATACTAAGTATGCCGTGATAGCATTCCATAAAGTGAAAATACCCAAAAAAGCCCTTTATATTAGGTGAAAACAATGTTTTCCGAATGGGTGTGATTGGACCAAAACGAAGTGTACCCGATAAACCCACATTATGATTTTTTAAATCTAATGTCACAGGATCAAGTGTAAAGTTGTTATCCTTGATTTTGACAAAGAAGTTTTGATATCCATAACTAAAATTATTTTTTCATATTTAAAATAATGTGAGGATAGCTTTGTATCTTGATCGTCATGGCGAGATATAAAAAGTTGAATGAATGCGTGAGGGTCATTTTTGTTAATGCTGATATCAGGAATGATTGCAAGTGTATATTTTTCGTCTAAACTTAAAACTTTATAGTACAAACCTTCAAAGTAGTTTGTTTTCTTGTGGGTACCTTGAAAGTACTCGGGATGAATAAGCT
>JAEWVV010000054.1 GCA_023458995.1 Bacillota bacterium | reverse complement strand
CACCTTGTGCTTTACCAACATTCCAGCTATTGAAAGTTGTATAGTAATTAGCAATGGTGTTCAAATCTTTCTTAGCCATTCTATCATGTGCAATTAAGGTAACGCCAGCATCTTTAGCAGCTTGAACTGCACCTGCGCCAGAACCTTCAACAGTGATAATAATGACTTCTGCTCCCTTAGCGATTAAAGCTTCAACATTTTGTTTTTCTTTAGCTTCATCACCGTCAGAGAATAGAATTTCATATTCATAACCTTTACCAAGTTTGTCAAGTTCTTCTTTAAAGAATTTACCATCTTGGTTTGCCCATCTTTCTTCAGAAGCATCGGGTAGAACTACACCGATTTTGATTTTCTTGTTACCGCAAGCCGCTAAAGAAACAACTAGTACTAATGCCATCATTAAACCAATAATTCTTTTCATCTTTTTCTCCTTTTTATTTTTAAAGTGCTCCCACTGAGGTTCTTTGCACTTATTTCCCCACCAATTAAACTACATTTGGATAATCTTCTTCTTTAGCAGAACGAATCTTATCCTTAATACGGTTGTAACTTCCTTGAGCACTTGTAAATGCATACTCAAGTTCAATAATGCGTGGATCGTTATTCTTTCTAGCTGCTTCTAATTCGAATTTAGCTTCAATGTATGCACGTTTAGCTTCCATAAATTCATCATGATTTTCCATCTTCGCATAATGCATACCAACTAAATCAACCGCACGAACATTACGTGTGTAAATATCAAATAGAACTGCAAGAAGTAATACTGTTCCTAAGACGATTGGTTCAATATTCGCATTAACCCCTGCGAGCGCCATACCGTTTTTAAGTGACATGATAACGATTGAACCAACAACTGCGTTAACAACTTTACCAACACCACCATTAGCACTTGTACCACCAATATAGGCTGCAGCGATTGCATACAGTTCCCAGAAAGGTCCATGGTTTGGTGATGTGTTTTGTAACATCGATGCATACATAACACCAGATATCAGTGATAATACACCCATGGATACAAACACGATAATAATGATTTTCTCAACACTGATCCCTGAGAGTTCAGCTGCTTCTGGGTTACCACCAACTGCATAGATTCTACGTCCTAATACAGTTTGTGTTGTGATGTAGTAATAGATTGCTACCACAACTACTGTAATGAGTAAGAGATAGGATATACCTCTAAATCTAGCAAGTGTATATGTTAGGAATGCGATAATACCAATTAAGAAGACAGTCTTTGTTAAGAAAAATGATAATGCTTCAACTTTGATACCTAATTCCCTATTTTTATTACGCTTAATAAAACCCAAGAAAATGACGAGAATAATTAAGAATAATCCAAGAATGAATGTAAGTCCATCTAAACTACCTATTTTAAACGATGAGATATAACCGACACCAATTCGATCAAAGAATTTATTTGCTGTTGGAATCGTACGGTTATTCGTCTTTAACATAAGTAAACCTTTAAATAAGAACATAGCTGCGAGTGTAACAACGAATGAAGGAACTTTTACTTTAGCCACCAAGTAACCTTTTACAATACCTACAAGTATCGTGATAATTAGTGCGAAGAGTAGTGCTACGATAATGGATAATGCATTAATTAAACCTGTATTCGTAATACCAAATAATCTATATAGAAAATCACCAATAATGCCAGGATATATATTTTCAACCCCAACAACTACGAATGCACCAAGATAAGCGCCAAGATAACCTACAGATAAATCGATTTGACGCGTAACGATAACCAGTGTCATCGCGACTGCTAACACACTGACATACGCTGTCTGGTTTAACAAGTTCGTGAAGTTCATGGGTCTTAAGAAGATCCCACCGGTTAAGATTGTGAATATCGTAAAGATGACAGCAAGTGCAATATACATCCCATAATCTCTAATATTGGTTCTAAAGACTGAATACAAACTTAGGAAGTATTTGCTGATTGGATTTAATTTTTTCATTATTCACCTCTAAAGCGTAGCTTTCTCCATAATTTTCTCAGGTGTTGCATCATCAATTAAGAACTCCGCAGTTTGAACACCTTCAGCAATCACATAAACCCGGTCACACATTCCCATGATTTCAGGAAGTTCTGATGAGATCATCATGATACTCATACCTTCTGCAACCAGCTTATTAATAATTGTATAGATTTCATATTTTGCACCAACGTCAATACCTCTCGTTGGCTCATCAAGAATAAGAATCTTTGGTTCTGCAAAGAGCCATTTACCGACTTGAACTTTTTGTTGGTTACCACCACTTAAGTTCTTAACAGTCTGTAAGATTGATGGTGTTTTAATATCAAGTCTCTTCACATATTTTTCTGTTTGAAGTGATTGTTCAAGAAAGTTGAGGACACCGTGTTTCGAGATTTTTTCTAATGCAGCAAGTGTAACGTTCTGTCCAATATTTTCAGATAAGATTAGACCATCTTTTTTACGGTTTTCAGAAACATATGCAATTCCTTTTTCGATTGCAGCTTTTGGTGAATTCAAATTAACGACTTCGCCAAAGACTAAGATACTTCCTGAAACCTTATAGTTTCTAGAATTACCAAATATACTTAATGCTAGTTCAGTTCTTCCAGCACCCATCAAACCAGCAATACCAACAACTTCACCTTTTCTAATCTTAATGTTTGAATTGTTAACGATATAACGGTTTTTTTGAGTATCGAAGGCATTTAAGTGAACAGTTTCTAGAACAACATCGCCACCTTGGTATTTAGGACGTTTTGGAAATATGTCTTCAATTTCACGTCCAACCATGTTTTTAATGATATCTTGTTCATTGATTTCTTCACGCTTCATTCTGACGATGACTTTACCATCACGAATGACTGTAATTGAATCAGCAATCGCTTCAACTTCTTTTAGTTTATGCGAAATCATAATTGAAGTGATACCTTCTTTTTTAAGTTGAACGAGTAGTTTTAGTAAGTTGGCACTATCATCTTCATTGAGTGCTGCAGTTGGTTCATCCAAAATGAGTAATTTAACATTTTGGCTTAACGCTTTCGCAATTTCAATGAGTTGTTGTTTACCAACACCTAAACCACCAACAGGTTCATAGATATCGATATCCAAACCAACCATATCAAGATATTTCTTAGCTAATGCTTTGGTTTGGTCCCAATCAATACTGTATTTACCTTTTTTGATCTCATGACCAACAAAAATATTTTCATAGACGGATAAGTCTGGGAATAATGCGAGTTCTTGGTTGATAATAACAATACCACAATCTACTGAATCTCTCGTACCATGGAAGTGTTTGATTTCTTCACCGAAAAGAATATCGCCTGAATAACTTCCATAAGGATGAATTCCAGATAAAACTTTCATTAATGTTGACTTGCCAGCACCGTTTTCTCCAACGATAAAATGGATTTCTCCTT
>JAEWVV010000053.1 GCA_023458995.1 Bacillota bacterium | reverse complement strand
CAGGTAATAAAACGATTTTTTTACCTGCTCTTGCAGAGGCTTCTACATAATCACCTAAACGTTTTTCAATGGTTTCATATTCTTCAATAATGTTATTAATTATTGGAAGTTTCAAAAATAAATGATTGATTTTTAAACGTTCTGCAACTTTAAGCATATATTTATATTCATCAACTGCATTTGCATGCTTCTTATCATCATATGGATCATAAGGTTTGATATTTGAATCCATAATCGAAAATTTGATATGATCACCTTTAGCATCTAAAAGTATTTTCTTAAGTTCACCATCGGATAGCTCAATGAGAGGTTTACCATCATAAGCACGAAGTGCTAATGAGTCGATTCCACTTTTCAGTGCTTTTTGAACACTATACTCAAAACCCATTGTCCCATCATGATCTAAATAACCTGTGATTATTGGTTTCATAAGTCCCTCCACTGATACATCAAAATGGCTCCAGCAACTGAAACATTTAAACTTTCAACATTTTTTGTTTCAATATGAATGGCTCCATTTGATAATTCTTTCACTCTATCAGATATTCCATGTCCTTCATTACCTAAAATGAGGACCGTTTTTTCACTTTTACTTGGTTTACCTTGTTCGTGTGCATCTGCATAGATGATTTGGTAACCTTCATTTTTTAACATACTTAAAGCTTCAAAAAGTGGTTTTCTTTCCACATAGACATCAAAGATTGCTCCTTTAGATGCTCTAATCGTTTTTTCATTGTAAAGGTCAGCTGATTGTGTACTTAAGATAATTCGCATAAATCCAAATGCTGCAGCACTACGAATAAGGGCTCCAACATTATCAGGATCTTGAACATCATCTAAAACTAGAATACGATTCGAATCTTTCTTGTTTTCTATTTTCTTACAGACAGCAATCAAATCAAAGTAGGTCTCAGCTTGTTGAAGATCATCCATAAGTGATTTTTCATAAAGTGTTGCATCTTCATTTGGATTTGATGATAACACTTCGACAACAACACCTTTTTCTTTGGCTTGACTAACTAAATGCCTTCCATAAACTAAAAACAGACCGTGTTGATCGCGGTATTTTTTTAGTTTAAGCGATTGATAAAGTTTAAATGACTTATTTTGTTTCGATGTGATCAACAATATCACTCTTTTCTTCTTTGTAGTGTTTATATGCTTCTTCAAATGTAAATCCATAGTGTGCGATATCTAGAGTCGTGTTTTCATCAATCGTTATGGATGTAGTCTTTTCAAGTGCCTCTTCAATCAAGGGTTTATAATCGATTTCATCTTCATACTTTTTTGCATAGATATCCATCGGTTTCGTCACAGGTTGTTTAGGCACGTAAATGCTACAACAATCATTAAACGGACGAATCGAAATCTCATAGGTTCCAATGTCTTTAGCCATACGAATGATATCTATTTTATCATAAGTCACTAAAGGACGGATAATTGGGATTCTGGTGACACTTTCAACAACATTCATTGAATGTATGGTTTGTGAAGCTACTTGACCAACAGATTCACCATTGATCAAAACATAGAGTTTCTTTTTCTTTGAAAACTCCTCAGCAATCCGATACATCATCCGGCGCATCACCGTAATCATATAGGGTTCAAATACATGATCAATGATTTGATGATGAAGTTTTGCAAAAGGTACGATATAGAGTTTAATCTTTCCTGTTAGTGAATATTTTGCTAAAACTTTCGCTAAATCAATGACCTTTTGAATGGATTCAAGAGGTGTGAGTGGTGAAGACTCAAAGTGCAGAAGTTCTACTTCTATCCCTTGCTTCATCGCTAAAAATGAAGCAACCGGACTATCAATACCTCCGCTCATCATCACTAAACCACGACCACCCGTACCAAATGGATATCCACCCATGCCCTTCATACGATTTAAAAAGATATATGCACCTTCAATACGTATATCAATATTTAAAACAACATCAGGATGTTTTAGATCAACAGCCATCTTCCAGCGAGTGCCCTCTATAATCGGTTTTGCGACCTTTTGTGTAATCTCGAGTCTAGTTCCCGGAAACTTCTTATCAGTTCTTCTCGTCTCAATTTTGAGCGTTACACCGTCTTTTGTGATTTCATCATCAAGTAATGCGATTGACTTATTGATAATGATATCTAAATCAGGTTCACAAACCTCTGCAACCGAGAAATCAAAAATGCCAGGAATCATCTTTAATCTTTCAATAATGATATTTTCATTTTCTAAATGATAGTCAATCATTATACGATCATGTCTAAGGACATAAGATACATGAAGATCGGATAGTTTGAAAGCAATGTGCTGGCGAACACGTTTGATAAAAAAACCGATATTTTGTCCTTTAAGCATCATGTCGCCAAAGCGAATCAGGATTCTTTTTTTCATTCTATCACCAAAACTATTTTACCATACATGCTATAATAAGAAGGGTGGTGATAACATGAAAAAACATGAATTATTAGAACAAGCATGCGCTTTACTAAGTGAACAACCAAATGAAATCGCAATTCTATCGAATGCATCAGCATTTATCAATGATACCTTTGACCAAATCAATTGGGCAGGCTTTTATTTATGGGATGGAAACCAATTAACTGTTGGACCTTTTCAAGGTAGAGTTGCATGCTCAACCATTCCACTTGGAAAAGGTGTTTGTGGTGAAGCAGCTGAAAAAAGAATCACATTGGTCATTAAAGATGTATTGTCCCATGCGAATCATATCGCATGTGATGCAAACAGTCGTAGTGAAGTTGTTGTTCCAATCATCGTAAAAAACAAGCTTTATGGTGTTTTAGATGTCGATAGTCCAGTGATGAATCGTTTTGATGAAGATATTGTTTCATTCTTCGAAGATTTCGTCCAATTACTGGTAAAAACAATTGACAAATAGTACCCTATAGGGTAAAATGTAAAGCGTCGGTAAAAAGCAGGCAACTTTTTATGTGAAGTGCGATCCCTACCAATTGGAGCCCCTAGTAACCATTTACTGCTTAATGGCGAAAAGAACATCGGGATACCTACACATTAAATCATTTGCAGTTTTTGCCTACCAAAAATAAAAGAGGAGGTAAAAATTATGTCACGTTACACAGGACCTACATGGAAGATTTCCCGTCGTTTAGGATACTCACTTTCTGAAACAGGAAAAGAGTTAAAGAAACGTCCTTACGCACCAGGTCAACATGGACAACGTCGCTCGAAGTTGAGTGATTACGGTACACAGCTCCATGAAAAGCAAAAAGTCAGATTCACATATGGTGTATCTGAAAAGCAATTCAGAAAGACATTTGATGAAGCAAACTTAAGAGAAGGTAAACACGGTGAAAACTTCTTGAAGTTACTTGAATCAAGATTGGACAATGTCGTCTACCGTTTAGGATTAGCTAAATCCAGAGCTCAAGCTCGTCAGCTCGTAAACCATGGCCATTTCCTAGTTGATGGTAAAAAGGTTGATATTCCATCATACCGTTTAGTACCAGGTCAAAAAGTTTCATTGAAGGAAGCTTCAAGAAACTTAAAAGTTGTTGTTGATGCTCTTGAAGCACAGTACGCATCTGTTGACTTCGTCACATTCGACAAAGATCAGATGACAGGAACATTCGTTCGTTATCCAGAACGTAATGAAATTCTTCAAGAAATCAATGAACAGTTAATCGTTGAATTCTACAACAGATAACAACTAAAAGGTTGTGCAAACGCACAATCTTTTTTTATACTCAAACCATAAAAAAAGCACTTCCAAGAAGTGCTAATCAACAAATTCTACATTTCCAAGGTGAAGAATTCTTTTTTTATTATTTTCATCCATGACCAAGGCAACATCCAACTTATTTGTGCGTAGTATCTTATAATTCTCATTACTCACATCATGAACCATTTGATAGAGATAAAGCGTATTACCTTCACGAAATTCGATTAAGTATTCAGGAATCACATGACGTTTATAGCGATAATTTTTAAAGATGCGACCAAGATCAATCATTGAATCTGAAAACTTTTGAGGGTATGGGATATAATATTGATTTTGAATGATTCGAACACGCTTATTTAAAAGTGACTTTTTAATCTTATGGTTTTCGTTTCTAAGCATTCCTAAAACAATAATCAGTACAGTCACTGCCAATATATGAGTGAAAGTGGTGTGATTTTTTTCTACAATAATGAGGATGAGATAAGCTAAAAACACTATTAATAAAATAACTCCATAGGTGAGTAATGTCTTTTGCCGCAATTTTTTGTAATTTTTAATAGTCATGGCGTACCCTCCTTGATAGTCCCAGCGTAATGAGCTGATCTCGCTTTGTTGATTAGAACTATTCGTAGAATCGCTGCTCAGATTTATGTGTATTCTTGATTTACGTATTTATTTTACCAGTTTTATGACAATTTATCAAACAAGATATATTGATGTAATTCATCTCTTCTCTATATGATAAAGTAAAAGGTGCTTTAGGCACCTTATTCAAAAGCTTCAATCATTTTTTCTGCAAGTTCTTCCATCATGGATAGATTATCTTTTGGAACTTCTTCAGTTACTGTTGGATCTTCTTTCGTACAACCGATGAGGCTAAAACCGATAAGGATTAAAAAGAGTACGAGAATTATTTTTTTCATATGACTTAGCCTCCGTATATGCTTTAACAATAATGTTTAAATTTGATTCAAACTGATAACTATTATCTATCATTGAATAGTTGAAAGCATTTGTTTGTAGTTGATAACGGTTATTGATAATTTCATAATAGACAGTTAATTCATATTGGTTTGTCCCTGTGAAATCTTTGATGACACCAACTTCTGGATCAATCGTCATCCAGTTTCCAAAGCCAAATCTGCTGTATGTAACAAGATCCGTACTAAATGAATTGTTTAGATAAGATGCTAATATTTCATCATCTTGATCTTTTAAAACAATCATTAAACTTTCAAATAAACCTGTGTTGTTTTGATTATCGAATCTGAGTTTACCCACATAAACGGTAACAATATCTTCTGCGTCAGCAAGACCGAAAAAGAAATTGGGTGAAACTGGAGCATCTGTGATTTCGATATCAAAACTATACGCCTCAATAATGACAATCTGGTCGAACGGATAGGTAATAATTTCATCTTCTGCTTCTACATGTAGCATGTTCATGCCCATCATCATGAAAACAAAGAAAAATAAAAGAAAAATTTTTTTCATTAGATCCCATCCTTTCATGGTTTATACCTTCATTATATAACAAAAAACCCGTGTTCCCACGGGTCTATATTACTTTTTAAGTGCTGCTCTTACTAAAGTTAAGAAAGAATTTGGATCGAGTGACGCTCCACCAACAAGTGCTCCATCAATATCTGACATCGCAAGTAGGCTTTCAACGTTCTTAGTATTCACAGATCCACCATAGAGAATACGAATGGATGAAGAAACTTCACTACCGTAAAGACCTTCCATCACTTGTCTAATACCCACAATCGTTTCATTTGCTTGTTCAGGTGTAGCGGTTCTTCCTGTACCAATTGCCCAAATAGGTTCATAAGCAATGACAGTCTTTAATGCATCTTCCTTAGATACATTTAAATAAGCCTTTTCTACTTGTATTTTAACAAATGCATCGGTTGTACCAGCTTCTCTTGTGTCAAGTGATTCACCAACACACACGATCGGTGTGATGTTATCTTTAACAGCAGTCAAAACTTTCAAATTAACTGTTTCATCTGTTTCGTTGAAATAAGCACGGCGTTCGCTATGGCCAATAACAACATAATCAACACCATAAGACTTTAGCATACCCGATGAGATTTCACCTGTGTAAGCTCCTTCTTCTGCATAATGCATATTTTGAGCTCCGATTCTTAAGTTTTCACCTTCGCGCTTAACAAGGTCTCTTAAGAAAATAGCTGGTGCACAAATAACAGACTCAACAACATCTTTATCGGGAACTTCTAAATTAACCGCATAGATGAAAGCTAGGGCATCATCTTTGGTTTTGTACATCTTCCAGTTCCCTGCAATAAGTGGTTTTCTCTTCATAAGGCTTAACCTAAGATTGAAGAGACGTCCTTGATCGCTTCTTCAGCGCGTGCACCACGTGCAACGATTCTCACGTTTTCGCCATGTGGTACAGCGAGTGACATGAGTGCTAAAATCGATTTAAGGTCGACTACTTTATTGTGGTAATGTAATTCAATGTCAACAGCATACTTTGAAGCTGTTTGAACGACTTTTGCTGCTAGTGCAGCATGTAAACCTTGTGTACTTCTAATCATAATTTCTTTTTCCATTTTGTATCCCTCCATTAGAACATCGGTGGCGTGCTAATCCAAAGTACTTTAGCATGTAAGTGACTGTTGTTCATCAAGTAATGCTCTTTGTTCGCTAAGTAGTAAAAGGTTTCGCCTTTTCTTATGATATATCTTTTTTTATTGATAACCAAGGTAACTTGGCCTTCAAGAACGTAGCCAAACTCTTCACCTGCATGTGGATCATCCATTTCAGATTGTCCACCTGGCTCAATGTCTATGATGATTGGCTCCATTTCATATTTTAACGCATTTGGTACGATCCAACTGATCATATGCTTTAAATCTTCATTCACTTTAACGTTGAAATCTTCTTTTTTGTAGACGAGTGTTCTTTCTTCCTCATTGCTGAAAAATTCATGGACATCTGTTCCGAGTACTTCTAAGATTGCAAACAACGTTTGCATTGAAGGCGAGGTCAAGTTGTTTTCAAGTTGTGAGATATAGCCTTTTGTAAGTTCCAAACGATTAGCTAATTCTTCTTGAGTTAGATTGTTACCTAAACGTAAGGCGCGAATCTTCTTACCGATATCCATCATTATTTATCGTCAACGCATGCAATACCTGGTAATACTTTGCCTTCGAGATACTCGAGGGATGCACCACCACCGGTAGAGATGTGTGTAAATCCGTCTTGTAAACCAAATTGAATGACTGCAGCTGCTGAATCGCCACCACCAATAATCGTTGTTGCATGATCTTTAATGCTTGCGATTGTTTTAGCTACGCTCTTTGTACCTTCTGCAAATTTAGGGAATTCAAACACACCGAGTGGACCATTCCAAACAACTGTTTTTGCATTCTTAATATATGATTTGAAGATTTCAATTGTATTAGGACCAATGTCTAATCCCATTTCATCTGCAGGGATTTGGTCAATCTTACGTACGTTTCTTTCAGTTTCAGCATCGAATGCTTTACCTGTATAAACGTCATCACCAAGTTCAATCTTACCATTTGCCATTTCTAACAATTCTTTAGCAAGTTCAACCTTGTCTACTTCAAGTAAGCTCTTACCGACTTCTAAGCCCATTGCTTTGAAGAATGTAAATGCCATACCACCACCGATAATGACTTTATCAGCAATCTTTAGTAAGTTTTGAATAACTTCGATCTTATCGGATACTTTTGCACCACCCAAAATAGCAACAAAAGGTCTTTCAGGGTTTTCAAGAGTACCACCAATAAAGTTGATTTCTTTTTCTAATAGGAATCCTGCAACTGTTGTTTTAATGTTAGCTGCAATTCCAACGTTTGATGCTGCAGCACGGTGTGCAGTACCAAATGCATCATTAACAAATACGTCACCTAAAGATGCCCAGTATTTACCTAATTCAGGATTATTCTTTGATTCTTTATTGCCATCTAAATCTTCGAAACGTGTGTTTTCAAACATGAGAACTTCACCATTCTTTAAACCAGCAACTGCAACTTCAAGTTCAACACCGCGAGTTACAGGTACAAATTTAACAGGTTGTCCAAGATGCTCAGATAAACGTTTTGCAACTGGAGCTAAAGAGCTCTTTGCTTTATCGGCTTCATCTTTGACACGTCCTAGGTGCGAAAATACAACTGCGCGACCACCATGCTGAATTACATACTTAATGGTTGGTAAAGCTTCTACAATACGGTTTTCATCAGTGATTTCACCGTTCTTCATGGGAACATTAAAATCAACGCGGATTAAAACTTTTTTGCCTTGAACATCAATGTCTCTAAGTGTTTTTTTTGCCATACAAATTCCTCCTAATTTATGTGTTATCGTTCTTTTTTTTGCCGTTTTTATTATAACACTATTTATAAACATTTACTATATTTAAGTCAATGAAAGTGTTTTACTTTAGTATTTCTAATCTTGGCTAGTTTTTCCAGCTGTTTTATAAAGAAAGATTGTGTTTGTTCTATCACTAATTTTCTTCCACTTATAAAGTGGATTTCTATACCATTATCTACTTTATGATAGTGATCAATCGCGGCATAATTATAATAGATATTATCGTATTCTTTAAACCTTTTTGTAGGGATTAGCTGAAGAGTTTCACATAAATATATGGGAATGAGTTCTTTGATCTCATGGACTCTTTTCACTGATTCTCGATAACCTTCATAGGTAGATAAATGTTTCATACAAAGTTCATTAACTGTATAAAGAAGTGTATGGTTAGTTATTCTAGTATCATAAGTTTGATAAATGATTGTTCCTTTTTGATGATTTGCCATATATTCAATCATAATTTTCTCCAAATAAAAAAAGGCCAAACGGCCTTTTAAATTGTTAAGCTTTTACTTCTTCCTTGACTTCTTCTTTCTTAGCTGCCTTCTTGACTGGACGATCGTCTTCGATTAATACAAGACGTTGTTCATCTTCAGGATTGAAGAAATGACATTTGTTCATATCTAGCGCAAGCTTCATCTTATCACCAATACGTACACCTGCACGTGCATTGATGGATGCGCAAACGTTATTACCATTGATTGTTGTGTAAAGGTTAGTTTCTGAACCTAAAAGTTCAGCAACGTCAACAATGATATCAATCACTGAATTTGGATATGTGTCATGAACGATTTGATCATCGTGAATATCTTCTGGACGGATACCTAAAACGATTTCTTTACCAACCATACCATTTGATCTCACAATTTCAAATTTGTCATTTGGAACCATGATCTTATGATCGCCAGCAACAAACCATTGGTCTCTTTCAACTTTACCGCGGATAAAGTTCATTGGAGGTGTACCGATAAATCCAGCAACGAACATGTTATTGGGGTTATCATAAATTTCTTTTGGTGCACCAACTTGCATAATATAACCATCTTTCATAACAACAATCCGGCTAGCCATTGTCATCGCTTCAATTTGGTCATGGGTTACATAAATTGTAGTTGTTTCAATGTTGTTATGTAATTTGATAAGTTCGCCTCTCATCTGAACACGAAGTTTAGCATCGAGGTTTG
>JAEWVV010000052.1 GCA_023458995.1 Bacillota bacterium | reverse complement strand
GCTTAAGATATCTAGAACGGAAATAAAGTTTAAGTGCTCGCCATCACACACGCACGTAAAATTAATGTTGTTATCAATAATTTGTGTCCCTTTTTGAGTTAATAAAACATCAAGAACATGATTTCCAGTTTTGTACTGTGCTTCATAAGGTTTAATCGACTTTTCAAGTTCGTCTAAATATTCTTCTTTTTTCTCAATATCATCAACGCTTCTAAGTAAGTTGATATGATGTTTTAAATCATGATAGCGTTGATTAATAATTTCTGTATTTTTCAAAGATTGTTGGTACTGTTCATATTGCTTATCAAATAAGACTTGCATTGTATATGCTTCTCTGGTTGAGAAGACTGCCATCTTATGCTCTCGAAGCGAGTAGAGTAGAATGATACCTGCTAAATCAACTAATGTTCTGATGTATAAAATTTCTGAAGGGTACTGTCCAGTAAATGGTGAATCAATTTGGATAAAGCTAATATTACTAATCGTAAATATAGATGCTCCAACCAAGACTAAGGTAAGTAAATCATTTTGTCTTATATCAAGCCTAAAATGTCTTCCTTTATAGCGTTTCTCCAAAACAACTGCACCTATTACAATGATTGCATAAACCAAAACGAGTGTTGCAATTCCAATACCATCTTTCCATGTCCCCACATTGACTTGTAAGAACACCGAGATTTGCCACTCTAGCGATGCGGCGAACTCTGCTAAAGTGAACGCAATAACAACAAAGTAACCTGCAGTAAATATATTGACACGATTCATGGTATAAATATAAGCCATCATCACGATAACAGCAATAATCATATTGGGTATCCAAAATGCAATAGGCATTGTTCCAGCTAAAAGCTGAAAGCCTAAAATAATTCCAAAGAAACCGAGGTGACTTAAATATGATGGTATACCTTTGAATCTTCTAGGGAGATACAAAATAAAGACAAACGAAAACAACCATTCAGCAATCGCCGTATGATAGCGAGGAATATCTGGTACGGTATCAACTATTGATAATAAGATATTAAACACTATAGCATACCTCCAATGTACTGGGTAAGTGCATCCATAAAGCTTTTCTTACGTGGCCTTGATATTTTTAGTCTGTATTTACCAACACACGCTTCATCATCTTCTACACCAGATACATAAGCTAAATTGACTAAATACCCATTATTACAGCGATAAAAATGGAACTCTCCTAATGATTCCTCCATTTTTTTAATCGTATTTCGAGTTGAATAAACTCCAGATATAGTATAGATTTTTAAATCGTGTCCATAAGATTCAATATATAAAATATCTTGACTATTTATCTTGAAAATCCCTTTTTCTGATGGGATTAACAATGACTTTTGTTTACGTTTCTTGATTCGATCTATTGATTTGGCAAGTTCTTGTGAAAAAGCGAAATAGGGAAGTGGTTTAAGTAAAAAACTTAATGCACCTACGCTATAACCACTAATCGCGTATTTAGCCATGTTTGTAATAAAGATGATAATAACTTCTGGATCGAATTCCCTAATTTTTTGTGCTGCGGTCATACCATCCAATCGTTTCATTTCAATATCTAAAAAGATGATGTCATATTTTGCTTCATAGTCTGAAGTTATTTCATCACCATCTTGAAAACTAAAGATGTTAAATTCTTCTTTGTTTTCTTTGCTGAAACGATCAAGATAACTTTTTAATGTTTCAGAAGATTGAATGTTGTCTTCTACAATTGCAATATTATATTTCATTTTTCTCTCCTTGCATACGCTTAAACTGAATAACCTTTTTGCCATAGATGATATATGCTGTATGTAATGCTGCACCAAGAGCAAATAAAATAGTTATGATGATTGTTACTGTATCAAAACGGTTAGTTACATTACCTAAATAAAACATCACCTGACCAAAAAAGTTATAGAGTGCATGAAGAACCATAACCAGCCAAAGATTTCCAGTCTTCAAATAAATAACCGACCAAAGCATCCCCATCAAAAATGAATATCCAACTTGAAGTACGGTAGGACCAAATGATGCTCCTTCAAATAAATTAACTAGATGGAATAATCCAAAAATTAAGGATGAAATAACAAGACCTATCCATAATCCGTACTTCTTATGTGAAAACTGCTGTACGAGATAGATTAATACAAGGCCTCTAAAAAATAATTCTTCAAAAAATCCAACACTAAAACATTCAATGAAAAATAGAATAACACGATAAGTCGGTTCATCTAATGAAGCCCTATCATTTAATAATGCAATAATTGGAAAGTTATTTACTGCAACCACTAATGCTGGAATGATGATCAAAAATGTTTTTTTACTAAATCTCCACTTAAGAAGATCACCATGTCCTAATGAAATTAGGACATAACATGCAATTAAACCAGCAACAAGTCTTGTTACTGTATTTTTGATCATCTCAATATCTTTTATATATCCTACACTAGAAAAATCAACAAACTGAAAAATAATCACAACGATGACTAAATTTAAAATAAGAATCTTTTGTTTTAATGAAAATAAAGTCTCACTTTTCATTTTAACTCTTTCTTTTTTTGATGATACAACCGGTAAAACAAATAGCCACCAAGAATTATCATCCCTAAACTAATAACTTGTGAAGGTGTTGGAAAAACATTATATGTTGTTTCGAATAAAGGAATAAAGACGCCTCTTTCATCGCCACGAATGAACTCGATGAGAAAACGCCAAATGCCATAACCAACTAAATAAACTTCAAGTTCTTTATGTTTAAAGTATGAAACCTTATTGAGTAAGATAAAGAGAAGAAATAAGAATCCTGATTCGAATAACTGTGTGGGATATACTTCTTGTCCTGGATATAACTCATGTGCATGACCATGAGGAAACAGAACACCTAAATAAGATTCTGTAGGAATACCAAAACAACAACCTGCAAAGAAACATCCAATACGACCTATCGCATGTGCTAAGACAACACCTGTAATCAGTGTATTCGCAATCTTCTTCATATCCTTATTGTCATCTTTATAAAAATAGTTCATTAAAAGAAGAAATGCTGTAAATCCACCAACAAGTGCTGTTAAGAAACTAACAGTACCAAATGTCCATTTTCCTTCTTTAATCGAATGAAAAATACCATCTAAGACAAATGAGGATACAAGAGCAACCCCTAAGCTAATACCAACTAATAAAACAATACGATTTGTTTGTTTCTTCGAATAGCCATCAAAACGATCGAGGCGATAAACCACATAAATCATCATTAAGAATACACCAATGATGACCATTAGGTCATACATGGGTATTGTATAATCAAATAGTTCTGGTAGTAAAAATGGATACATGTCATCATCTCCTATTAAACACATTCTATCATAGAACAAGATGAAATGAAGGTTACTTTTTCTATGTTTTACTTTATATAAGTCATTTTTTTCTTACTTTAAATCATCTCTAAATAACAACACATGAAAAAATCTTTATGATAAATTTCCTTTTCTCTTAATAGATAAAAAGATTCCAAGAGCAATCGATAGATAACTTGCCATAAGGACCCTATAGACTGAAGGAAGTATAAATGTAATGGTATGCGCTGGTATCCAAAATAGAGGGATCGTTTTCAAAACAACGAACGAAAAGAAAAACTTAAAATCAATCGAGCCAATCACATCATTAAATGGCGTTCTCATGATTTCTTTAAGACTACCCTTTGATAAATTGATGTATGTATCTGTTATTCTATGAAATATCATAAATGTTGGAGCAAACAATAAATTCATGGATGTACTCACTAAAAATGCAAAAACTAAAGTATTTAAAAATGAATATTCAAATAACATTCTTTCATTAAAGATGGATTTAATACCACCTTCAAAAAGCGGAAACACAAACACAAATGCCATTCCTAAAAAACCCCAAACAATCGCTTTTAAAATAAAACCTGGATCACCAAAATAGTTTCCTTTTTTGATTCTTACGACTAACATCTCTCCCATACTTGCTAGAATCATCGTCTTGATGTACCCCATAAGGTAAGGATGATTTGTTGTTAAACTTACAAAAATAGGATTTGTAAAAGGTAGAAAAATAAATAAAGAGATGAGAATTAATAAAGCTATCCAAATAAAATCTTTTATTTTCATGTTGCACCCCTTGACACATCTAGTTCTATCATATTATATATTCATCTGTCACACAAGAACTAACTTAAAATAAAGATGCTGGTCAGTGACCGGCATCTTTATTCATATCTTTATTTAACGTTTTGCTAATGACGATGACTTGATGAACTGCTAGAATGACCAGAATTTTGATGAAAAATAGCATCAATCATAATCACTAAAGCAACATAAAATGCTTCACGCGTATCATCATGGATCATGATTTCATAGGAATCTCCCCATGATAACCATTTTTTATGAACGCTCATGACTTCTTTATTATCATTAAAGAGTTGGAAATCACGTTGAAGGATTTGTCCAACAAATTTCATTTCACCGTACTGACTATGAATGGTTAGTTTTCCACCAATAATTTGAAAATTCTTCTTAATGGTTGCTAAGACTTCGCCTTCAGGAGTATATAATTCATACTCTGGGAGAAAACGGAACAGTTTACGTTCAAAATGATATACAAGTCTTTCACCTTGATACATATCGAGTTTGTTTCTAATTGAAAAGACTTTACCTTTAATATGATAGATAACATTTTCATTTTCATCAAAAACGTTATACTTCTCACCAAATGAAAAGACTTTTTGTTTCATATATAAACTTCTCATTATCTATTCTCCTTATGGTTGACTTCTTCAAACAAAGTATATCAAATAAAAGCTAACATGTAATCATTTCATACTTATATCATGATGTGATAGTTCTTTTTGAATATAAAGTTCACGATTTGTTATGAAATGAATCATGGTTAAGATACATAAAACTCCAATATTAAACCATACAACATTTGAATAGTACTGGTCAACGTTAGGATTAAGTATTTGATTATAAAAGATGAATACAGCAAATGAAAATACTAAACTAAGATTTTGATAACATGACCAATAAATGACATCAAACTTTTTATGTTTATAACGTTTAATCCAAAAATAGATTGATGCGATTGACAAAATGAGTTCCCATACATAAATTCCTGTTATGATTGCTGATGATTCAGATGCAAAAGGAATCAGTAACAGTAATAATACGAGAAACGGTAATAGAGGAATCAAGATCAAATAGAGTGGCTTACGATTCTTAATGATACTATACCCAATCGATGTCACATAAACTAAACCTATTAAAAGAATCATGTCATATTCATGCCAAAAATCCAAAACTAGCAAACAAAAAATAATGGCAAAGAATGCGTAAAAGCCAACACCTAATCTTTTAATGAATTGACTAAAATTCATGATATCAGGATAAAAACGGAAGAGGAGTGTTGTCACTATAAAAACACCAAGCCCAACGAGAGATCCAACGAGTGCATAATACTCAAAATTGGCAGCCGAATTTGAAAAATTGCCATTTTCTGCAACGATGATAAACTGAACTAAAACCATTGAAGTTAGAACACTGAATAATTTTAAGATTCTTGTCAGACATTTTTTAATGAATAATCGATCATCATTTGTATACTCAGAATCAAAGATAAAACGATTTTTTTCAATAAGAAACCAAACAAGTGCTAATAATACTGGTATGAAATATCCAATCATACCAATCCACACTTTAAACGTCGTATAAGTTAATGTAAGAAAAAGAATAAACGATGCAAAGATAATGGTTTGGCTCATGATATAGACATTAGTAAGTTTAAGTTGAGGTTTCCCTTTTCTTAAATCATTAATACCGATTTTTTGACCTTTAAGTATTTCATCAACAGATACATTTAAGACTTCAGCTAATTTAGGTAAGATTACAATATCAGGAAAACCTTCACCTGTTTCCCATCTTGATACAGCTTTGTTTGTAACTCTTAGCAAATCAGCTAAATCATTTTGAGTAAGTTTCCGTTCTTTTCGAAGTTCAGCAATAAACTTCCCTATCTCAATACTATTCACATAAATCACCCCACCCTCATTAACGCATGAAAAGAAAAATATTAAAACCTATACATCTAAGAATGTATCTATGAATCGTGGAATTGTACATTCATAACATTAAACTCATTATAACATGTTCATTTATTTTGTTTTAATTCATGGTACGATTTTAAAAAGTATAAAAAAAGCATAAAGATTATTCTTTACGCTCTTAGTGATTTTGCATATTCATCCATTGTTTCTTCAACATGTTTCGATAAATCAACTGCTTCAACGACCATTTTCACCTCTGTGACAACGACACCTGAAACATAAACACATTTTTACTTGCTACGTTTTCTTTACTCCTGATGAGCTTTTAAAGCTTCAATGATGTCTTCCTTGAGTTTTCTTAGTTGATCATCATTCGGGGTATATTGAATACGTATCGGGTTCATGAAACGTTTATGACCCATAGCTTCTAATTCTTTATCTGCATAATCGGTACCTTGTCCACTCCAACCATAACTACCGAATACCATGTATTCAATATTTCTAGGATTTAAGCCTTTCATATAAGCAAATAAGCTTGCAACTGTTGTCATTAAACCGCTATTTAATGTTGGTGAACCAACAGCTAAATATTTTGCATCCATGAGTTCAACAATAATATCAGAAAGTGATGTGTGTCTCACGTGACGAATCACCGTTGGAATCCTCATCCTTGTAAATGCTTCACCAACTTCATTTGCCATGAGTTCTGTACTTCCCCACATGGAATCATAGACAACCACAGCTTTATTCTCTTTTTGATAACCACTCATTCTGTCATAAATATCAAGTGCTTCTTTGATATACTTCTTCCAAATGACACCATGACTTGGACAAATGAGATCAATTTCTAATGTCTTTATATGTTTTAATGCTTTTTGTGTTTGTGCACCATATGGTAATACAATATTTGCGTAATATTTTTTAAGTTCATCTTCTAAGACATGAAAAGGAATTTGATCGTCATAACGTTCGAAGGATGCGACATGTTGACCTAACATATCATTGCTAAATAAAATCTTGTCATACGCACTATATGTAATCATATTGTCTGGCCAGTGCACAAGTGGTGTTTGAATAAATGTTAAATCTCTTTTACCAATATTGATGACATCACCTGTTTTAATCGGTAATGCATTTAAATGATGATAGGTTCCCATCAATGATTTAACACCAGAAGGGCTAGATGCATAAACTTTAGCATTGGGTGCAAGTTTTAATAAATCTTCAATACTACCACTATGATCTGGTTCACTATGATTTGAAATATAGACTTCAATCTTTACTGGATCAATGACTGATTTAATGCGTTCAATCATTTGTTTTGCAAATGGATGATAAACGTTATCAATAAGTGTTACTTTTTCATCCAAAATAAGATACGCATTATATGTACCACCTCTTTGTGTTGAGTAACCATGAAAATCTCTTAGATTCCAGTCAACAACACCAACCCAATAAACATTTTCTTCAATTTTAAATGCTTCCACGCTTTAATTCCTCCATTAATAACTATGCTGTAATGTCTTTTTTTCTATAAAATAGCCATGCCAGTGCAAATGACACACCAATGATAATAACTGAAATAATGAGATAAATGGGTTTTAACATTTCATCATTGACAATCGTTACTGCGTTAATAAACTCATATGGTGACATGTACTTTAAAAACTCAAATTCATCGGTTAACTTACTAATTAAATCAATGACATAAGTACCAATAACAATGCCTAATGCAATACTTAATACTTTTCTTGATTTCGTGACAAACACACTGATTAAAAATGAGAGGCTTGCGAAAATCATTTGCAGAATCAGTGGTGCAAATGAATACAAAAACCATACCATACCATTGACATCACCATAAATCATAAATGCGATTAAAAGAACTGCGCTTACTAAAATATTCATAAGTAGTAAATTCATTAAAACAACAAGTGCTTTACCAAATAATATCTTTGATCTACTGATTGGTTTACTTAATAGAAATTCAATTGTTTTGTCATCTTCTTCTTTAGAAAGGATTGAACCACCTAAAATAGCTGCATAACTTCCACCAATTAAGTTAACAAAAAGAAATCCTTCAACACCAAACCAACCATAGAAACTACTCATATCCAATCCACCTTCGCCCATACCAAAAGCCTCTAAAAACTCAGGTGGAAACATAGTATAAAGAACTTCCATTTCAGCAAATGCATCTTTAAATGCTGGATATAACATGAGCATAAGTGCTGCAGTACCTGCCACAATACCTGCCCATAAAATTAGACTTCTTAAATTTCTTCTAAATTCTACAAAAATAAGTTTTTTCATGATAGATCCTCCTTTTCATAGAAATGCATAAATATTTCTTCTAAAGAAGGTTCTGTAATCGTTAAATCATCAACATGAATATTTGATAACATACCCATCAGTTCATTCATATCACCTTTATAAACAAATGTTACATAACCATTTTCATGTTCAACTGAAACCATATGTTCTGTAATCTGAAAAGTATCTTTTGTTTTTAATCGAATCGTTTTAGCTTTCGTTTTCATGATATCTTCAATCGTTTCAACTTTAACCAAACGACCTTCTTTAATGATACCTACGCGGTCACAGATACGTTGAACTTCACTTAGGTTATGTGATGAAAAGAAAATGGTTGTCCCATTTTTCTTTTCTTCTTCCAAGTAGTGAAAGAAAACTGATTGCATAAGCGGATCTAGTCCTGATGTTGGCTCATCCAAAATAAGGATTTTTGGGTGTGTCACTAAAGCGATGACGATAGCAACTTTCTTTTTATTGCCAAATGATAGATCTTCAATCTTTCTGTTTAAATCAAGTTCTAAACTATTTACAAGTTTATCCATATATACTTGATCAATTTCACCATGAAAACTGCATGCATACTTGATGAAATCTTTGACATACATATCAGAATATAAATTGACTTCACTTGGTATATAGCCTACTCTTTTTCTGATCTCAATGGTGTTATCTACAATATCTAGTCCATCAACTGTAGCACTTCCACTCGTAGGAAATATAAGATTGAGCAAAGTTCTAACTGTTGTTGATTTACCAGCTCATTGGGACCAATAAACCCAAAGATTTCTCCTGGTTTAATCTCTAAAGAAACATCTAATATACCTCTAGCGTGTTTCTTATAATACTTCGTGAGATTGATAAGTTTAATCATGGAAAACCTCCTACGCTTACTAAAATATTATACACCCAATAAACACCATTGTTAATCGTTACTTATGAATAAGTATGATGATAGATTAAAAAGGTATTCAA
>JAEWVV010000051.1 GCA_023458995.1 Bacillota bacterium | reverse complement strand
GTAATGATCAAATGCTCCTCCAAGTGCTGTAATTAAGGTCGTTCCTAATGTAAAAAGATCTAAATCTTCTCTTACTTTGATCACTCTGTTAAAACGTTTTGGAAATGATTTAAACTCGATAAGCAATTTTCTATAGCGCATAATATAACCCTTTCAAGTTGTATAAAAATGTATTATCTCCATATTATCATCTTTGATTAAAAAAAGTTCAACCCCTTTTGAGGATTGAACATTTTTTTCATATTTTATCAGGATTGATGATAAATTCTAAACCTTTACTATTTAGTATTTTTACCGTTTTATGATCTCTAATCAGGATAAAACCTTCTTCTTCTAACTCTTTAAGTTTCCTAGAAAATGTTTCTGGAGTAATTCCTAAGTTTGATGCAAGATTAACTTTTGTTGTATGAAAATAAACGATGTTATTCTTTTCTAAATCTAAGAGAAGTCTGGCTACTTTTGCTTGTGCAGAATAGAGGTTACTATGCTCGATTAACGCTTCTGCTTTTTCTAATCTCTTAGAAAGCTCATCCATCATTTTTAAAGATAAATTAGGACTCATCTTCATCAGTTTCTTTAATGGTTCTCTATCGACTAAACATACAACCGTAGGTTCTAATGTTTCAGCATAAGTTGTTACTTTAGCTTCATTAAATAAAGCTAATTCTCCTAAAAAATCACCATGTGATAAAATTCTAATCACTTGTTCTTTTCCATCATCAGAATATCGTGTAATCTTGATTTTACCTTTGTGAATGACAAATAAGCTGTTGAGTGTATCACCTGATGAATAGATGAAATCACCTTTATCTAGCTTTTGGTGATGTGAAATCATAATGACTTCATCTAATTCTTCTTGACTGAGTTGTTTAAATATTGGAACTGCCTTGATACAACTTGTTGGTTCTAAATCTTTTCCCACCCAAATCACCTCGATCATAATTTAATAATCTCATTGCATTCACTAATACCACTAAAACAGATAGTTCATGAACTAACATACCTATAGACATTGTAACCACTTCAAAGATAACACCAACCATTAAGAAGATAACAACAAGAAGTGCGAATACAATGTTTTGTAACATGTTTTGTATCACTTTACGACTAATTTTGATCGCATCCTTAAGTTTTAAGATATCTTCACCCATTAAGACAACATCAGATGTCTCCATGGCTAAATCTTTACCTAATCCACCAACTGCAACCGAGGCATCTGCATATGTTAATGCGAGTGCATCATTAATGCCATCACCAACAAAAATTGTATGGTGTGTTTCCTTATACTTTTTAACGACTTTAGCTTTATCCTCAGGCATCATACTTGCGTAGTAAGTCTTGATTCCTATTTCTTTAGCCATTAAATCTGCAACTTTATCTTGATCACCTGTTAACATAATCGTATCGTTAATCTTTAAACCTTTTAAATCTTTCATCAGTTTTTCAACATGATCTCTTTTGGTATCTCTTATACCAAAGAGTCCAAGTACTCTTTTCTCATCAGACATGAGGAGTGTAGTAAAACCTTTTTGTCCATACGAATCCAGTAAATCATTAACATCTTTCGTTAGCTCAAAGTTTATCAGCCTACGATTACCAATCTTATATCTAATTTCATTATACTCGAATTCGATACCTTGACCAATGATTGGGATCATTTGAGTGGGTTTATCTTTAATGTCAAGATTTAGTGCGTTAGCTTTATCAATGATTGCTTTTGATAAAGGATGTTCACTATATGCTTCACCGATAGCTGCAATCCGGATCAATTCATTCTCATCGTAATCATAAGTATGAATAAGATCTAACTCAGGTTTTCCTTTTGTAAGGGTTCCTGTTTTATCGAAAAACACGATATCACCCTTAGCAAGTCTTTCAATCGATTCGCCACCTTTAAATAAAATACCTTTTTTTGCAGCATTGCCAATTCCAGCAACAAATGAAACAGGAGTTGCAATAACTAAAGCACCTGGACAACTAATGACAAGCATTGTTATAGCAAGTCTGATATCCCATGTAATGATGAAAAGAACAATCGCAAGTAATACAACACCCGGTGTGTAGTATTTCGCAAACACTTCCATAAACTTTTGTGTTTTAGCTTTTTGATCTTGAGCTTCTTCAACCATATGTATCATATGAGCAAGTGTTGTATCCTCACCCACTTGTGTGACTTTCATCACCATATAGCCTGAAGTAAGTACGGTTGATCCTAAAATGTAATCTCCTGCTTGCTTTTCTACAGGAACAGATTCACCTGTAATCATCTGCTCATCGACTAAAACAAAGCCTTCAGTAATGATTCCGTCTGTTGGAATTTTTTCACCAGGTTTAACGACTAGGAGATCACCTACGAATACTTCTTCTAAACGAATAAATTCATCCATTCCATCTTTGATTCGTCTTGCAAATTCTGGTTTTAAATCAAGAAGTGATGCAAGTGCACTTCTTGTTTTCATGAGTGACTTTTTTTCTAACACATGACCTAGCGTAAAAAGATATGTAACTGCAGCAGCTTCGAAGTAATCACCAATGATGAATGCTGCAACAACTGCAATTGTTACAAGTAAGTCAATGCCAATCATCTTATATCTTAAGTCCATGATTGCTTTTTTAAAGATGTGAAATCCTGCTAAAAGTGTTAAAAGACTCATAACGGATATGGATACGCTTTTAGATCCACCCATTTCACTTAATATAAT
>JAEWVV010000050.1 GCA_023458995.1 Bacillota bacterium | reverse complement strand
GTTTAATAGAGATAATAGCATCTTATTTTCCTCCGTAAATGTCCGTCATTTCTTTGGTCAGGACGTGTTTTTCTATATAGAGTATCAGGGGACTTTCAACAGTTAACCCTGGACTTCCCTTTTTCATTGCTTCAATTAATAAATGATTTGCTGGCTCGTTAATATAAGGATGAACAAACTGAACACGTTTTGGTGTTAACTGATATTTTTCTAAAAGTAACACGATTTCGCCAAAACGATCAGGTCTATGAATCATTTGAAAATAACCTCCAAATTTAAGTGTCTTAGATGCGACTGAGATGAGTTCCTCTAAGGTTAGAGAAACTTCATGACGTGCAATCTGGTCTTCTTCGGTTTCATTTAATAATGATGTTTCACTTACTTTAAAGAATGGAGGGTTTGTGACAATCACATCCACATCTTTCATCTTTAAATCTTTAACATCGATATGTAGACACGAAAGTTGGTTTTCTAGATGATTCATTTCGATATTCTTCATTGCTTGAAGATACCGAGATTCTTGAATCTCAATTCCTATGATTTTAGCTTTTGTCTTTTTCGATAGATAAAGCATCAGAGGTCCTGCACCTGTTCCGATATCTAATACCGTTTTAGAACGATAGGGTATTTTAGCGAAATGAGCTAAAAGTATCGTATCTAAATTAAATGCTTGTCTTGAATTTTGTTCGATCCATAGATCGGTTCCAAGAAGCGTGCGTAACATGTTATGCTCTAGTAATATCGGCTAAAGCAAACCATTCCATTCCACCATTATCGGCATGATAGACTTTCACCTTTTGGCCAATGATGTTTAATTCAATGACGGTTGCTTCACCTTTAGGTGTAATGACTTTTTCTTTTAAGTCAGGCATCGTTGTCTTAAGTTCTGTGTAGACATCATCTTCATACTTGATGCAACAGAGTAATTTACCACATACCCCACTAATCTTTTGTGGGTTTAATGCGATATTTTGGTTTTTAGCCATTTTAATAGAGACAGTATCAAATTCACCAATAAATGTTGTACAACACAAAATGAGTCCGCATGGTCCAATACCACCGATCATTTTAGCTGCATCTCTTGGTCCAATTTGTCTAAGTTCAATACGGGTATGATAAACTTCAGATAAATCACGAACTAAATTTCTAAAATCGATTCTATTTTCAGCTTCAAAATAAATTAAAAGTCTTTTACGGTCTAGTGTATATTCCGCATCTAGAATTTTCATTTCAAGTTCGTTTTGTTTCGCTAAGTGTTTTGCTTTTTCTAAGATTGCCGGCTCTAATGTTCTGTTATATTCATCTTCTTTTAAATCGCCTTCATTTGCTTTTCTTAAAATGGGCTTTAATTCAGCGGTGAGATCTGTTTCTTCAATTTCTTTAAATAAATATACTTTACCTATTTCAATACCACGTGTTGTTTCAACAACGACTTGGTCATTTTTTTCAAGTTCAAGTCCTTCGTAGGAAAAATAATATTTCTTCCCTGCTTCTTTGAATTGTACTAAAGCAACCTGCATAACCTTACCTCTTCTTCTCTAGGATATAAAACAGATGGTCGAGCGCCAAATCCAAGTTAATGTTATAGGCTTGTTGTTGGAGGACGACTTGAATTTGTTCAATTAAGTCATTGACTTCAGTAACTTGCATTTTATCACTTTGGACTTGGATCACATCACGTAAAAAACGGTATGTAAGTGGTTGATGAGTTCTATAGTGAACCCAATCTAAAAAATATAATAACAGTAATTCTAAAAAATCCATAAAGAAATCGCGATCTTGCAAGAGAAATACTGACTTTTGTGCAAAATAGATCGGATATGAGATCTTTTTATCATCCCATAGCATCGCAATCTCTTCAATCAAACTGATTAAATCTAAAAAATTGGGATTCTCTGAAAGAAGGGTTGCTTCTTCGATATCCTTTGTCAAAAAGGGTGCGAGGGTTGCAACCTTCTCATTGACCCCAAGTTGAATGAGTTCCTGTTCTAAGTCTAACTCATCAATGCTCTTAAGTGTTAAAATTTGACTTCTAGATTGAATCGTTCTTAGAACATCTTCTTTATCTTCTGCAAGTAAGAATCCATATACATTATGACTTTGTGGTTCTTCCATGAACTTTAATAGTGAATTTGCTGCAGCAATACTTATCTTTTCAATCCCTTTAATCACATAGATACGTGGTCCGCTGACAAGTGCTGTCTTTGAGAACTCTGATTGTAAAAACAAGATTTGTTCTTTTTTGATCGATAATCCATCAGGTTCAATAACAATCATGTTTTGAACTTTTCTTTCTTTGATTTGAAGTTTCAAATGAGGAGAATCGGGCTTACCTTGATTCAAAATCAAATAAGCTACGTCATCAACGAGCTGTGATTTACCTGAGCCCTTAGGACCTACGATCAGATAGAGATGGGCAAGACGATTTTTTAAAATGGTTTGTTTAAAGAAGTAGAGCGCTCTTTTCATAATCTTTTTTCGATTTCGAAAATGATTTCATCTAAAATAGCTTCAATCGTCTTTGAACCATCAATGGTTACAAAACGGTCTTTAAACATATGACTAACTTCGATATAGCCCTTGCGGACATTTTGGTGAAAATCGAACGCTTCCTGATCTAAACGGTCGTATTTATCGCGATTTGCAATGCGTGATAATCCAATAGATGGATCTAAATCGATATAGAAGGTCAAATTAGGTAGATTTTTCATGGCGTACTGGTTAATCGATGAAACAAAATCATAACCCAAACCTCTCGCATAGGCTTGATAAGCAAGTGATGAATCCACATAACGATCACATAAAACAATCTTACCTGCACGAAGTGCTGGTAAAATGACTTCATCTAAATGTTGTGCACGTGATGCAGCAAGCAGTAATGCTTCAGTATAGGGTGTGACACCTTGATACTTAGGATTGAGTATGATGTCTCTGATGGCTTCCGTAATCATAGAACCACCTGGTTCACGTGTGGTTATGATGTTATATTTTTGTTCTAGTCTAGCCTTGACACCTTGAATCAATGTTGTTTTACCGGTGCCTTCGCCACCTTCAAAGGTGATAAACATATCATACACTTCCTTTTAGACGTTTTTTATAATTGATTTTAACTAAGAATAGACCTCGTGCTTCTGCAGTTTTTCCAGCAAGATGGCGATCCTTCGTTTCTAGAATTGATTCAATGATTGAAACTTCTTTACGATGTAATCCAATTTGGATGAGTGTTCCCATCATGGAGCGTACCATATACTTTAAGAATGAATTTCCATGAAAGGTGAATATATAATGTTTTTTCGTTTCCTTCATGGTTGCTTCGTAGATCGTTTTAATCGTTGGCTTACCAGGAACCAGTTGACAAAACCCTCTAAAATCATGTGTCCCAACAAGTAAGGGTAATGCTTCTACCATGGGTTTAATATCTAAGTTTCTGATATAGACTTCATAGTTTTTTGTAAATGGTGTTTCAGGCTTTTTAGCAATCACATATTTATAAATCTTAGAAGATGCACTATGTCTTGCATGAAAGGTATTCTCTACTTTTTTAACCGATTTGACTCTGATATCTAAAGGCATGCGGTCGTTAATCCCTCGAACCCAAGTTTCAGAAGGTAAGTCAATATCAGTATCAAAATGAAACACTTGACCAATCGCATGAACACCACGATCTGTTCTACCAGCACTGTGGATTTTAATCTCGGTTTGTGTCATGAGTCTTAGGGCTTTTTCAACAACTTCTTGAATACCTAAACCGTTATTTTGACTTTGAAAACCGACATAATTTGATCCATCATAGCTTAGAACTGCTTTATATCTCATTTAAATAAACCTCAACATGATAATTACTGCTAAAAATAAGGTAACAGTAATTACGGTCATGATATCTGCAAAACCAATTTTATATTGATCAATCTTTGTACGTTTCGCACCAATCACATATCCTCTAACTTCCATCGCATTTCCTAAATCTTCAGCACGTTTGAAAGAGATGACAAAGACTGGAATTAACAGTGAAATGATTTGAATGACTTTATCTTTAAACTTGCTTTCTTTGAAATCTACACCACGAGAAGCTTGAGCTTTCATGATTTTTTCTGTTTCTCCAAGAAGTGTTGGAATATAACGAAGCGTAAGTGATAACATCATCGCAATCACATCGACAGGAACTTTGATCCATTTTAACGGTTTTAAAAGTGATTCAATTCCGTAGTTAAGATCTGTTGTCATGGTTGTAAATGTTAAGAGTGATGTCATGATAATGACGTTTGTTATACGAATAAAGATAAATCCAGCACGCATTAAACCAAGGTCATAAATATCTAATTTGTAGTCAAAGAAACCAACATAGGGAAGTAAATATTGAACTGCTAAGATCATGAGAACTGCAAACAAGAAGTAAGTCGTTCTATATTTGACGTATTTTTTGGACCAGTTGTAGAAAACAAAGACCAAAATAATTGCTAGAATACTTGTTAAAGATAAATGGAAGTCTAAACTGACTAAAAGTTTTCCTTCAGTAATAAAGAATAATTGAATAAAGAAGGTAAATGTCAGCAAGAAGACAATCGGTTTAAGTCCGTTTAGTACTTTTTTAATGGGAACACCTGATGTTTTCGTTAAGATTAAAACACCAATGAAAATCACACCCATCGCAATAATCGGAATTAAATCAGATGAAATCGGAATCACAAATGTTGCAGCAAGTAATAAAACAAGCGAAAGTAATTTGATTCGTGGATCTAAGCGGTGTAACCACGAGTCCCCTGGTATATATTGGCCAATTGTAATATTATTCATGGGACACCTCCTTAAGATACTTGTGTAGTGAGGTGTAATCATATTGCGGTTTATATGGAATACCAACTTCTTTTTCAAGATGTTTTAAGATCTTAAGTGATGTTGGCATATCCAAATGGAATTCATCAAATCTTGGATGTTCAAAGAGCGCTTCTTTCGTACCATCGAAAGCAAGCGTACCATTATCTAAAACAATGACGCGTTTTGCATACTCAGAGACTAAATCCATATCATGTGTAATCATAATAATCGTTTTATTCTCTTTTTCGTGAATATCTTTAAAAATCGCCATTAAGTCTTTACGGCCTTTAGGATCTAAACCTCTCGTTGGTTCATCTAGAACGAGAATTTCAGGTTCCATCGCTAAAATACCAGCAACAGCAACTCTTCTCATTTGGCCACCTGAGATTCTAAACGGTGATTGTTCATAAAGTGATTCATCAATACCAACGATGGATGCTGCTTTCTTCGCTTTTTCAATCGCTTCAGCTTCGGTTGATTTAAAGTTTTTAGGACCAAACATAATATCTTTTAAAATGGTTTCTTCAAATAATTGATATTCAGGAAACTGAAAAACAAGACCTACTTTTTGTCTTAAGTAATTGATCTTTTCGTTCTTTTTAGGAGGAAGTGATTGTCCAAAAATAACAACTTCTCCTTTAGATGGTAAAAGAAGTGCGTTCATGTGTTGCACTAAAGTCGATTTACCAGAACCGGTATGTCCTACAATCGCAATAAATTCACCTTTGGGCTTAATATCTAATGTGATATGCCCAATCGCATCATAGTTGACTTTTAAACCGCGATACGCATAACTTACATCTTTGAATTGAATGCCCATAGTGCCTCCAAAAGTTTGGGATCCGTGTTTGGATCTTTAGCTAAGTCATTATAAAGTGCTAAACCAAAAGGAAGTTCTAAGTGAGAAGATTTTAGTTTTTCTTCTTCTCTAAAAACTTCTTTAGGTGTACCTTCAAGAATAATTTCTCCATCCTTTAAAACAATGAGACGATCACTCAATCCTGCAAATGAAAGATCGTGTGTAATCGTAATAATCGTTTTTTGAAGAGATTGATTTAAATATTTAATGAGTTCAACGATTTCTTTTGTTCCTTCAGGATCTAACATTGAAGTTGCTTCATCAAGAATAAGAATATCTTGTTCCATCGCAAGCGCACCAGCGATAGCAACCCTTTGTTTTTGTCCACCCGATAATTGATGTGGTTCTTTACTTAAAAAGTCTTCCATGTTAACCAATTTTGCATAATGCATAATCTTTTCCATCATCAAATCATGAGGAAGACACTGATTTTCTAAACCAAAAGCGATATCGTGTTTAACCGTAACACCGACAAACTGATTATCGGGATTTTGGAAAACGATACCTATCTTTTTTCTGATTTCTGGAAGGTTCTTTTCATCTAACAAAAGACCATCAATATAAATTTCACCCGATGTGGGTGCTAAAAGACCAACGAGACATTTCGATAGCGTTGATTTACCGGAACCATTATGTCCTAATATGGACACCCAAGAACCTTTATCAATCTTGAGGCTAACCCGTTTTAAAGCTTCATCATCTTGATTGTATGAAAAGCTTAAATCGCTTACTTTTATCATGTGTGTTCACCTACATTTCGTACCTTAACATTATATCATGTTAAAGATACTTATGAAAGTAGCGCACCAAATATCATGACGTTGATTTCATTTGTGGAGTGCATCATCGAAAAAGATTCTTTCTAAAGAAGTGTAAAAAGGTAGCGTTTTTACCATCTTTTATTTATAATGGGTATGAAAACAATATGAGGTGAAATCATGGTACGTACATTTACAACAAACAATTTTGAAGAAGAAGTTTTAAAAAGTGATCGTCCAGTTCTTGTTGAATTTTGGGCAACTTGGTGTGGTCCTTGTCAAAGAGTTGCTCCTATCTTAGAAGACCTAGCAAATGATATTAAAGATCTCGCAAAAATTGGAAAACTAGACGTTGATGAAGAATCAGAAATTGCTGATGAATTAGGCATTATGAGTATTCCAACAATGATTGTCTTTAAGAACGGAAAAGTTCATCAATCAACCATTGGTGTACAATCCAAGGACACATTAAAGAAACTACTTGATTTATGAAAGATGTTATTATTATAGGTTATGGACCCGCTGGAATACAGGCAGCCATCTACTTAAAAAGACAAGGAATTGAACCCTTTGTTATTGGTAAAGACTTAGGAGCTCTTGAGGGTTATGACGATAAAGTTGAAAACTATTATGGCTTAGTTGAGCCCATTAACGGTAAAGACTTAATCAATAACGGAATCAATCAAGCTAAGAATTTAGGGATTGAAGTGATCACTGATTCTGTTATTTCGTTAAAATCATTAGGAGAATCATTTGAAGTCATTACGCAGCACAACCACTATGAGACAAAAACTGTTTTACTTGCCACAGGTAAACAAAGACGAACCATGCGAAGACCAGGATTTAACCAATATCGTGGTAAAGGTATTAGCATGTGTGCAACCTGTGATGGATTCTTTTATAGAAGAAAGAAAATTGCACTCATCGGATGTGGCCCTTACATGTTACATGAACTTGAATATTTGAAAAAAATGACTAGCGATGTCACCGTATTCACCGATGGAAATGATCTTAAAGTGGAAGTGGATGTTCCTGTTGTTAGTGATAAAATCACGAAGTTTACTGGAACAGAAAAGCTTACCGCAATTGAAACAACTTCTTCTACCTATGAAGTGAGTGGTGCCTTCATTGCGTTAGGTACTCCAAGCTCTGTTGATTTTGCAAGTCAACTCGGTGTTATTATCGAAAAGAATAGTCTTGTTGTTGATGAAAATTATATGACAAACGTCCCAGGATTATTTGCAGCTGGTGATATCATCGGTGGAAAACTTCAAATCGTAAAAGCTGCATACGATGGTATGAATGCGGCTGATGCGATCTATGCTTATTTAAATCCAAAAAAATCACTTGAGTCCAAGTGATTTCTTTTTTTATAGCTTATTCAGTTGCTTCAGAAACAATCTCAAAATTGATGACTTCCATACCTTCTCCTGTGCGGTAATAGAGTTCATAGAAACCTGGGACAGTGAGTCTGATTTGTGCAGGTAATGTAACAAAATCGCCATCATTTAGTGAATAATACCAATCAGGGTTATACATATCACATGTGATCAATACAGAACCTACATATTGAGCAAGTTCGCTAACGCCTGTAACATCTGGATAATCATCAATAATTAAAATATCATCGATCATTCCTGTACCATCACTATTTCTTACAAAGTATTGACCATTTTCTGTGAGTGTAAATTCATTGGGATAATCTTGATATGTAATCTCGTCTCCAACAACTTTATAAATACGTTTTATCTGTGGTGTGTAGTTTGCTGATGTACCAAATTCTTCGGTTGTCTTAAGTTCGGTTGTATCAATAGTCTCGAATGTTTCATACACTTCTGAAGCACTGTTATATACCAGTTTATGTATCGACTTCGCATAGGATACTTTACCATTAATGATCGCGTAACCTCTCACATAGATATCATCTCTAGATGAATCAATTCTACTATTTGTTTCAAATTTATTTTCATTAGGAATCAGGCTCGCTAGTTTTTTATGAACTCCAGGAACATCTAGTTTTAAGAATGGATGCGTCTTTGAATAGAGTACACCAAGTTCAGAGACTGGGTAATTAATATTCTCTTCAAATGGGAAAACAATACCATAAACAGGTAATAAATCCCCACTTAAGTCCGTATAATTCGATAAAGTAATCGTAACATGAGGTGTTTGGAAGTCGAGATGAAAGACATGAAGATACTCTTTACCTGTAGCGATTTCTTTTGTAACTAGTCTTCTGATACCTTCACGCATCAACTGTGAATAACTGATATAGGTATTACCATCAAGTTTAGCCTCAAAACCGTCTAAGATTTCAATATACATTGAAGGTCTGAATGCAGTTGTATTAGAATCATACTTGAAATAACCTCCATTTAATATATAGTTGGCGCCAATAGCTGTACCTTCTGGTACATGAATATATGTTTTTAAATCGATGACATCACTATAGACAATTGTTGTTTCAAAACGAACATAAGATACCATTTTGTACTGGGTTTCACTTAGGAGTGGATCTGTCAAGATTTCTAAGAGTGGTATCGTAATCATTTGATCAAACTCATCAAATGATACATCGTGACGTTTTGAGTTGATATCGTAATAACTAGGAACATCAGATAATGAACTATAAAGTATTCCATAACTTACGCGTGCTTCTTCAATTGATAAATCATTTTCTATTTCTGTTAAATGCATAAATGTAGAGACGAGATAACGTTGTTCCACAAAACCATCATTGATCTCAGGTCTTTCAAATGCCATATGATCTTGATAATAGGATGTGCCATCAATCACTTCAAAATCAATATGCCATACTGCATAAAGTGTAATCGAATCTGTAATGATCATTTTTGATAAGTCCATAGCAACTTCAGCTTCTTCATCTGTTGACCATCCTTGAAAGATATGATTTGCATAGGTAAATTGATAATCTGGTCCAACAGGTGACGAACCAACTTCAACTTTTTCAGTGATAGGCTCAGGTTGAAAAGCTCCATTTAGGTTATAAGTCACTATCTTTGAATTTGTAATGATTTCTGTCCAGTGTGCAAAGATGATTGTATCTTGATAGATTGCATGTGCTTCAAAATTGAATGCATCTCCACCTATTCTATCAGTAAACCAACCTATGAATGTGTAACCTTCCATCACAGGATCTTGTGGTCTCGTCGCATAACTTCCATAAACTACTGTTTGATCGAGTGCTTGGTCTAGTGCTTGGTTTGGTTCAAGTGATGTATAAAAAGATACAACTGCTGTTTCGATAACGACAGGTTCCCATTTTGCATAAAGTGAAATGTTTGAAGTTATTATCTGATTTGTATAACGTGTCGTAAGTGTATCTTCGAAATACCAACCCATAAATCTAAATCCGTCTTTGGTTGGGGAGGTAGTGATGTTTAAGGTAGTGCCGTAATCCATAGTTAATGCAGGAAATGATCCATTTCCACCGTTTAATACGAATGTTATAAGCACTGTTGTTTCTACTGTTACAGCAGTAACTGTAATTGTTTTTTCTTTAAATCTGTCTCCTACGGTGAGTTTAATTTTGACTGTATATACCTCGTTAGCTTCTACAGTAAATGTTGAACCAGTGACTAAGACATCTTCATTTGCACTGTTTTCAACAGTGAATGAGACGCTTGCTCCATGATTATCTACGAGGTTTACGATGTCATCAATCGTATACTGAATTTGATATGTACCTACTGGAATATTGGTACGGTCAATCGCTTCAATATCGATATCATCTAAATTGATTTGATCACCTGTACATGCAAAAAGAAAACATGATAGTAAAAATATCACACTTAATGACAAAATGAGTTTTTTCACAAAAAATTCCCCGCTTCTTACGTTCGTATCGAACACTTGATTATAGAATACCCTTATCATAAAACAATGTCAATAGAATATAAAATCTTTAATCTAAATTAAAAGCAACCCGTTTTGGTTGCTTATTCTTTATTTTTTAGGAACGTATGTTTGATGTGCGCGTTCCATATAAACTTCGTAATTGGTATTAATAAATGCAGTGAATAAAATATCGATGACATTGAGTGTTGATGTTCTTGAATACATCGCACCTAATCTGTCTGCACCCTCTGATGCGTCTACGAATAAATTATAGGTACATAATTTAATGAGTGAGTTATCGGTTAACCCTGTGAGCGATACTGTTTGAACATTACGCATCGCAAGTTCTTCAGCTACTTCTAAGATGTCACCCGTTTCACCTGTATAAGAAATTAAAAATGCGAGTGTATCTTCATTTGAACTTTTGGCTTTAATAAACATCTCGAGTTTATTATCATAAGCAGATGAGTCAATACCAAGTCTTAAGCATTTTAATGCAGCATCTTTAGCAACCAAGTTTGATGGTCCTACACCAAAGAACTCCATACGTTTCGCTTTTGTCATCAGCTCAACGACTTTCGTGAAAACATCTTTATTGTTAATATCTCTACTATCAATAATCGATTTCGCATTAAAATAAGAAACTTTTCTAATGATATCTTCAATCGAGTCATGCTTCTTAACGGGGATACTTGCTTCTTTAATAATGGATTCTTTTAAATACGCTTTTAAATCCATTGAAAGTTGAATACGAAAATCGATATAAGAATCTATACCGAGCTTTGCACAAAGTCTTTTCACTGTGGATGTTGATGTAAATGTCTTTTGCGATAATTCAACAATTCCAATGTTAGATACTTCTTGAATATTGTCAAATATGTAGTCAACAACGTGACGTTCTGAAGGTGATAAGTCTTTAACATTGCGCATTTTAAGAAGAAGATTCAAAATATATTCCTCCATCCTGTACGCTTCTATTATACATGAAATATATAGTTTTTTTTAGAGTTGTTGTTCCTTAAAAAGATCAAGGATTTTTTCTTTAACTTCGAGTTCACTTTCTCCTTCAATCTCTAAAGTCATGGTATCTCCAGTTTTTATACCTAAGCCTAGTACTTGATATAAACGTCTTGCATCTGCTTGTTTATCGTTAAACTTAATGGTAATTAAAGCTTTTGACTGACTTGCAAGTTTTGCAAGAAATCCTACAGGGCGTGCATGAAATCCCATGGGGTCAGAAATCTGATACGTAAATGATGTCATGATAATCCTCACTTTATATTTAGAATATGGTAGTCTTTGAACGCACTTTTAATAATGGGTTCATAAGTGGTTTTCTTAAGTAATGGTTCTGCTCTTCTTAAATAGAGATCAACATCTTTATTCTTTTTCGCAAAATAAGATAATTTTGCTAAACGGTAATAAAGAACGCCTTTAATGAGCATATGTTCTTCTTTTTCTGCTTTTTCAAGGAGTAGCGGAATCAGTGATATATCTTTATGAATGTAAATTTGAACGATTAAATCCGCTTCTTCAAGAAGTTTTTTCGCTTGTTCTTTCTTTTGTTTTAAAAGGATCTCTCTTAAATTTTTATGACTCATTAAAGCTAAGTCATATTTTTGAGTATCGATATAATAGGTTAATTCTTTATGATAAAGATCAAGTGCTAATCTTGGTCTTAGTTTAAGACTTGATAACAGCTTAAACTGTTTTTTTATATCGTCATCTTTACCTAAGGTCATATACCCATTTAATCTTAAAAATTCTCTTTCTGTTTTCGTAAATAACAAACCAAGACGTGGATTATCTAAGAG
>JAEWVV010000049.1 GCA_023458995.1 Bacillota bacterium | reverse complement strand
GTGCTAAACCATATTCAGTAATGACAATTTATTATGAAAATATTGAAAATCTCAAGTACTTTAATGGAAATGGTGGTACAGGTGGAAGTGGTGGAACTGGCAGTCTTTTCAGTAGTTCTGGAAAAAGGGGATCAAACGGAACCTACAGTGGTACCGTAACAACACCGATTGATGTCTTTTCACTGAAAATCGATTAAATTATAACAAGTGATAGTTATAGGGTTTACCCATAATCTAACAAACTTACGCCCAAGTGTTGGGCGTTTTTTATTTTTATGATACAATATGTCTAAACAATAAACAGGGGGCTCTATGAAACCAAATGTTATCATCATGACGGACTCAACAGCAGACTTAAGCAACCAATTACTCGTAGAATATGACATTCGTATGATTCCTCTCTATGTCAGATTTGGCGAGCAAATCTATAAGGATTCTGTTGATATTACGACGTCAGAACTCTATAAAAAAGTGGAAGAACTAAAAACTTTACCACAAACAGCAGCACCATCACCCGGTGACTTTTTTGAATTTTATAAACGTGAGATTGATTTTGGAAATGATATCGTTTATATCGGTATTGGTTCAACCATCTCAGCAACCATCCAAAGTGCTCGTGTTGCAGCATTAGAATTTCCTGAAAATAGAATTTTCATTATCGACTCAAAAAACTTATCCTCTGGTATTGCACTCCTTGTGTTAAAAGCTAAAGATTTAAGAGATCAAGGATTATCAGCATCAGAGATTTATCAAAATATATCTGCTTTAGTACCTAAAGTAAGAAGTCAATTTGCAATTCAAACGTTAGAGTACCTCTATAAAGGTGGTCGTGCAACAGGACTTCAAGCACTGATGGGTTCAATGCTTCGTATTAAACCAATTATCAAAGTTGATGATGGTAAATTAGGTGTCTACCGTAAAGCCATAGGAAAAATGAGTAGAGCATTAGATATGATGCTTGAAGAATATTTTAATTTAGATGATCATGTCGATTTAGATTATGTGATGGTTACTCATTCGCTTGCTGATAAACATGCAAAATACATGATGGACATCGTCAAAGAAAAAAGAAATCCCAAACATTTAATCGAATCTCATGCTGGATGTGTAATTTCATCACATTGCGGTGAAGGAACGATTGGAATACTCTACATTGAAAGGTGAATACGATGAAAAATTGGAATTTAGATGCGCTATACCTTGGATTTGATGAAACATACCAAAACGATTTAAACCGTTATGAAAGTATGATTGACGATTATGTGAACTGGATTAATTCAAACATCGATAATCCTAAGACCTATATTGAAGGATACTTGACAAGATCAGAAGAATTAACAAAACTAGGACGTACATTAGGATCATTCGTCAGTCTTACAATGTCAACGGATGTCACACATAAAGAAGCACCTCTTTATATGTCTAAACTCCAAAAGATTTCAAGAAAATCTACTGTTGAAGATGTTAAGTTCTCCCGTTACTTAACAACAGTTGATTTAGACAAATTAGCATCAGATAGTAAAATCATTTCGGACTACCTTTATTTATTAAAACTCGTTCAAAGTTATGCTAAACATTTATTATCTGAAAAAGAAGAAGTTCTCTATGCAAAACTAAGAGAACTCGCATCCTCCTCATGGGGGCAACTACAATCCATTACAACCGCTAATCTACCTGTCATTTATCGCGGTAAAGAAATCACGTTATCCGAGGTTAGAAATCTCGCCTATGATCAAGATCCAGAGGTGAGAAAAGATGCGTATGAAGCGGAGATTAAGTCGTTTGGACTGATTGAAGATACGGTTGCTATGGCATTATCCAACATCAAGCGTGAAGTTGTGATCATGAATGAACTCAGAGGTTATGAATCAGCACTTGATAAAACTTTAGAGTCTTCAAAAATGACAAGAGAAACTCTGGAAGCAATGATTTCAGCGATGAAAGATTTCCGTCCGGACTTTGAAAAATACTTACAAGGCAAAGCCAAGTATCTTGGCCATAAGAACAATCTTCCCTTTTATGATATGTTTGCACCAGTTGGAAAACTCGAAAAAACATATACGTATGAAGAAGCACAAGACATCATTAAAAAAGCTTACTACGGATTTTCAAAACGTCTTGGTGATTTTGCTACAAAAGCATTTGATCAAGAATGGATTGATGTCTATCCTAAAAAAGGTAAACGTGGTGGCGCATTCTGTTCAAATCAACCACAACTTGGCCAGTCACGTATTATGACAAACTTTACCGGATCTTTGTCCGATGTCTTAACACTTTCTCATGAACTTGGTCATGGCTACCATGGTGATGTGATATCAAGCAATAAACCACTGCATTGGAGTTATCCAATGCCACTGGCTGAAACAGCATCTATTTTTTGTGAAACAATCGTCAATAATTACTTGCTTTCGTTAATTAATGATCCGAAAGAAAGATTATCTGTTCTAGAAAATTCACTTCAAGGAGATACTCAAGTTATTATTGATATTCTTTCTCGGTTCATTTTTGAATCCAATCTATTTGATAAAGCAAATGGACCTGTTTCAAAACATGTGATGAAAGAAATGATGATTGAAGCTCAAAAAGAAGCGTATATGAATGGACTCGATCATGATACACTTCATCCTTATATGTGGCTCGTTAAAGGTCATTATTATAGCGCAGGACTCAATTTCTATAACTTCCCTTATGCATTTGGCCTCCTTTTTGGAAAAGGGCTCTATGCTCAATATTTAAAAGATCCACAAAAGTTTAAAAAGAGTTATGATGAACTCCTAAGCTTAACAACAAAGACTTCAGTTGAAGCATGTGCTTCATCTATGAATATTGATGTTACAGATAAAGCATTTTGGATTGACTCATTAAATCAAGTAAAGAAAGATATCGATGAAGTTATCGAATTGATGAACGTATAGACAAATAAACCCATAGGAAATTCATGTTAAATACATGAGAATTTCTATGGGTTTTTATTGTATTAGTCTTAAAAATCGATTAATATACCCTTAAAAGATCATTGGAACCTTAAAAACGCTTAAGTTAAAGATATGTTGGGTGTATAATGAAAATAAAATAGTTAATCAATTTAAAACTTTAATAAATGAGAAAAGTTGAGGGAAAACGATGAAAAAATTGTTTGGTAAACTTTGGTTCAAAGGTGCTTTAATCGCTTTCGTATCTGTCGTCACTTTTTTAATTCATCTATGGATTTTATCACTTAATCTAAAAGGTCGTTTCGCTGGTGATACGATTTTCTCCCTGGCAAAAGAGATATCAAGACCTAATATCATCATTATTTATTCATTTGCCTTAACGATTGCATTTTATGCGTTTGTAATCCCATTGATCTTATCTGTTTTTTCTATTTTGAGGAAGAAAAACGTTGGATTAAGTATTAATGTGTTTTATTCATTCGCATTTGAATTAGCACTCATTGGTTACCAGCTATTTTATAGTGCATTATCTGTTTTCGCGGTTGTACTGATTATT
>JAEWVV010000048.1 GCA_023458995.1 Bacillota bacterium | reverse complement strand
TATTAATACTGAACGTGTTTGTGCAAAAGAACTCGTCTTATTTCCATTTCAGACATGTCCAGAGCATCTTCATCCAGATACACCTTATGGACAAGGTAAAGAGGAAACATTTAGATGTAGAAGTGGTTTAGTTTATCTTTATGTTGAAGGAGAAAATAAGAATCCTATCAATGGCATCATTCCTGATACCACAGTGACAGTATTTCATGAAATTATCTTAACACCTGGGATGCAATACACCATCTATCCAAATACGAAACACTGGTTTCAAGCTGGACCTGAAGGTGCTATCGTTTCTGAGTTCTCAACAAGAAGCACAGATGAATACGATGTTTTTACAGACGAAAGAATTAGACGCGCAGTTAAAATTGATGAATAACACTGTGAATAAAGGAGTATATGATGGAAAGAAAAAGTATTACGATTGCAGGTAATATTATTGTCGATCAAAACAAATATATAGAAACGTATCCTCATGAGGGCCATCTATCTTACGTAAATAACAGCTATAGCACCATGGGTGGATGTGTACCCAATACTTCAGTGACATTAAAATCAATAGATCAAAATCTAGATGTTCGTGCATTGGGGTCGATTGGTAAAGATGAAGATGGTCAATATGCATTATCTTATTTTAAAGAACATAACATCAATACAGAAAATGTTGAAATCTTAGAAAATGAGAAAACATCACATGTGGATGCATATATAAATACAAGTAATGCGAAACGCACATTCTTTGTACAACAAGGAGCGAGTAAATCATTTGGAAAAAAACTTCTACCAGTTACAACAACGCATTTACATGTGGGATATCTCTTATTACTTCCCTACATGGATGAGATTTTAGAAAATGGCAGAACGCGCATGTCTTTTTGGCTTGAGGAACAACAAAAAAAAGGGATTATCATAAGTTGTGATATGGTGAGTGAAGAATCTGATCGTTATCAGAAAGTCATTACATCAGCACTATCATTTATTAACTATATGATCATCAATGAGATTGAAGCATCAAAACTTGCTGGAATTGAAGTTTATCAAGATAACATATTATCGGTTGATCAACTCATCTTATGTGCCAAAGCAATTAAAGCGATGGGAATCAAAAATGCTGTTATTATCCATGCACCTCATCTCGGATTAATTTATGATGGTAAAGATTCTTATGTTTTAAGTTCGTTAAAAGTACCACATGAAGATATTGTCAATAGTGTAGGAGCTGGCGATGCATTCTGCGCAGCAACACTTTACGGTATATTAAACGACTATCAGCCATATGACATCTTGAGATTGGCAAGTTGTGTTGCTGCCGATGTATTAATGAGTCAAACACCAAAACCCAATTTAAAGGATTTAAAATCATTTTTTGCTTTAGAAAATAAGTATGGGAGACGTTAACATGTTAAAAAATTTAAAATCATTATTAGAGTATGCTGAAAAGAACAAAAGTGCTGTTGGTTCATTCAATTTCACAAGTTTGGAAACCATCGTTTCTGTAATCAAGGTAGCAGAAGAACTCGATTATCCTGTTATTTTAAGTCATGCTCCCGTGCACGACATGTTTTATTCTATTGATATTATCGCACCAGTAGCAAAAATGCTTGCAGAAAAATCATCAGCGATGATTTGTCTACATTTAGATCATGGAACTGATGTTTCATACATCAAAAAAGCTATTGATATGGGATTCACATCAGTCATGTATGATGGATCATCTCTTCCATTTGATGAGAACGTTAAAAATACGATTGAAGTCGTTAGCTATGCACATCCAAGAAATGTGAGTGTTGAGGCTGAACTTGGTCGAATTATGTCAAATGGTCTTGAAGGTTCTCATGAAGCACCAGGGACTAAAAGCGATTATTACACAGATCCAAATGAAGCATTAGATTTTGTAACAAAAACAAATGTTGACTGTTTAGCTATTTCATTTGGTACAGTTCATGGTGAATATATTACTGAACCTAAATTGAATGTTGAACTAATCAAAGAAGTTAGAAAAATAACAAATGGGTTACCTATTGTTATGCATGGTGGTTCTGGAGTTAGCGATGCTGATTATGGTAGAGTGATCGATGCAGGTGTAAGAAAGATTAATTATTATACGTATATGCAAATTGCTGGATTTAAAGAAGTTAAAAAATATATGGATCTTAATGAGATTAAATATTATCATGATGTTGTTCAAAAAGGCAGAATGGGTATTTATCAAGATGTTAAGCGTGCAGTGAAACTATTCTCAAGAAAATATTAAGTTTTATCAATCCTTTTCAAGCGCTCTTTATTGAGCGTTTTTTATTCTATGATCTAATTGCTAAAATGTATTATATTTGTATCACTAATCATAACCATATAAAATGACCTTAAGAGGTGATCTTATGGAAAGATCTAAAGTTGTAATTATTGGTACAGGTTTTGTTGGTATGAGTTATGCATATGCACTTGTCAACCAAGGGACAGTTGAAGAAATAGTTCTTATTGATGTTGATCCATTAAAAGCAGAAGGCGAAGCGATGGACTTAAACCAT
>JAEWVV010000047.1 GCA_023458995.1 Bacillota bacterium | reverse complement strand
CTTAAAAAGATTAAAGATCATGTTACTTATCAAATTGATGTTGATTTGTATATGACCAATTTTGTATACGAGCATGTTTCTGATAATACACAATTCGAAAGAGATTATAGTGTCAATTTTCCAAAAGAGGAAGTCTTCACTTGGAATGATATTAAGAAGAAATTTAGATATTCAAAAACGCTTTTAATGCATGCATTGATATATAAAACTTCACTCTTAAGAGAGATCAATTTTGAATTACCTGAACATACATTTTATGTTGATAATCTCGTTTCATATGTTCCACTTCCTTATGTTAGAAAACTTTATTATATGAAGCTTCCATTGTATAGATATTTTATTGGAAGAAGCGATCAATCGATTACACTTAAGAATATTACAAATCGTTATCAACAACAGATGAGAGTCCAAAAGATCATGATTGATGCTTACTCCTATGATTTAATCAAACATCTTCCAAAGGGTTTGAAACAATATTTAAAACATTGTCTGTCTGCAATTATGATGATTACACAAATGTTTACAGTTGGACAGGATTCAAAGGAAAGAAGACAAGACTTAAAAGATTTATGGAGTCATATCAAGAAACAAGATATTAAACTTTATCGTTTCTTGCGATATCGTTCAATGAATTTACTTGTTAATTTACCTTGGAAAATCAAAAGTTTCGTGATGGTTAAAGGTTATTTATATCTTGCGAAAAAAGTGAAGTTAGGATAGAAATCTTCTCCTCAGAAAACAGATGACTGAATGGTTTTCTGTTTTCTTTTTAATCATTTGATATAATGAAGGCGTGGTGATGACATGATTTATGATTATTTAGTTGTAGGTGCAGGAATTTTCGGTTCTGTTTTTGCACATGAAATGCATCAAAAGGGATTTAAAGTTTTAGTGATAGACAAAAGAGAACATATTGGTGGAAACGCCTATACTAAAGAGGTTGAAGGTATCAACGTACATATCTATGGACCTCATATTTTTCATACATCAAATCGAATGGTATGGGATTATGTGAACCAGTTTGCAGAGTTTAATCATTTTGTTAACTCACCGCTTGCAAATTATAAAGGTAAACTCTATAATTTACCCTTTAATATGAATACATTCTATCAACTTTGGGGTGTCACTACACCACAACAAGCAATCGATAAAATTAAAGAGCAACAAGGAATTTCGTTCAAAGGAAACCCTAAAAACCTCGAAGAACAAGCGATCAACTTAGTTGGACCAGAAATATATGAAAAGTTCATTAAAGGTTATACAGAAAAACAGTGGGGGAAAAACTGCACAGAACTTCCCTCATCTATCATTAAGCGAATACCTGTCAGATTTACCTATGATAATAACTACTTTAATGATCTCTATCAAGGTATTCCAATCGGTGGATATACCAAGATGATTGGACGTATGCTTGAAGGTATTGAAATTAGACTTAACACCGATTATTTAGCAAATAGAGAACTCTGTGATAGCCTTGCTCGTAAAGTCGTTTATACTGGACCTATCGATGAATTCTATGGCTATATGGAAGGTGTTTTAGAGTACAGGTCACTTAGGTTCGAACACCAAATTCATGACAATGAAAATGTTCAAGGAAATGCTGTAATCAATTACACTGAAAAGGAAATTCCATATACCAGAGTGATTGAACATAAGCACTTCGAATTTGGAAAACAACTTAAGTCGGTTGTCACAAAAGAATACTCGAAAAAATGGTCTATAGGAGACGATGCATATTATCCAATCGGGGATGAGAAGAACCGCTTCATATATGAAGTCTACAAGGGAAAAGCAAATCAAGAACAAAAATATATTTTTGGTGGAAGATTGGCAACTTATCAATACCTTGATATGCACCATGTCGTGTTATCTGCGCTTAATGCTGTAGAAACAGAAATTGAACGAATTAAATTAAATAAATAAATGAAATTTAACTTATATCATTTCTCTTTAGTTGGGAGATGATTTTTTTATAACTATTTTGATAATAATTAGCATATAATCCTTGTTTTTAAAATAGATTGTGATACAATCGTTAACACAATACAAGATTGAGGGGAACATTATGTTTCGGAAAAACGTTTTTAAACTTATTATTTTAGGTCTCGTTTTCTTTTTAGCAGCATGTCAATCGAATGCTTCATTCACCATTTCTTTCAATAGTAATGGCGGTTCTGAAGTTAAGGATATTACTGTTGGAAAAGATGAGAATTTAAGCTTGCCTTCAGATCCAACACGTCTAGGATATACCTTTGAAGGTTGGTTTTTTGATCAAGAATTTGATTCGCCAGTTACCGTAACAGCAATTCTAGCTAACGGATTAACGTCAAATATAACGGTTTATGCAAAATGGGAAACCATAACATATACATTAAGTTATGTTTTAAACGGTGGAGTAAATCACAATGAAAATCCAACTACTTTTACCGTTGATCTTGATCTAACGATTAATAACCCAACAAAAACCGGGTATGCATTTGATGATTGGTATTTAGATGATGCATTTACGACTGCATTAGATGAAAACAATATGCCTGCACAAAATGTAACGCTCTATGCGAAATGGAATGCTTTATCATATACAGTGACATGGAAGAACTATGACGGAACTGTATTAGAAACAGATACAGTAAATTATGGTGAAACACCAACTTATGATGGAAATGTACCTACCCGCTTAAGTACAGATACAGAAGAATATACGTTTATTGGATGGGATCAAAATATAGTTGCTACAACAAGTAATTCAACTTATATAGCAACATTCTCTATGACGCCCATTAATACGAAAGTGCCTTATGATGCTACTGAGTTAAATCAAATCTTTGGTTTCGATATTTATAAAGAAATTCCTTCATTTGTATCTGCAGATGTTGATCTTCTCGATTATAGTGAAGATGGATTCCTAGAAGTCTATATCGATATTTTCGATTGGACAGAAGCAGATGCTGATGCATATATCGCATTACTTGATGCAAGTTATACTTATGACGACATTGAAGAATCTTGGGTTTTAGGTGATTATTATATCTATGTCTATGAAGATGATGTAA
>JAEWVV010000046.1 GCA_023458995.1 Bacillota bacterium | reverse complement strand
TCACTACCTTTTTTGGCATAATCTGTCGTATGAATCGTATATATTCTATCTTTTGTTTTAACATCAATTTCGTAGTGAACTCCTTTAAATGCAATGGAATCCACAATACCCGACATGTGTCCTTCATCTTTAGAAACAATATCGATATCTTCAGGTCTAATGACAACATCGACTTCTTCATTTCTAGAAAATCCTTTATCAACACATGTATAATCTTTTCCATCAAATGACACTAAAAAATCATCTTTCATAATGCCAGGAATGATATTGGATTCACCAATAAAGTTAGCTACGAATTTACTTGCAGGCTCATTATAAATATCTTCAGGTGTACCAATCTGCAAGATTTCACCACGATTCATGACAACAATCTTATCACTCATCGTTAAAGCTTCTTCTTGGTCATGGGTTACAAAGATAAAAGTAATCCCTGAATTACGCTGAATTTCTTTTAACTCATATTGCATTTCTTGTCTTAGTTTTAAGTCAAGTGCTGCTAAAGGTTCATCAAGTAGTAATACTTTAGGTTCGTTGATTAAAGCTCTTGCAATCGCAACTCTTTGTTGTTGTCCTCCAGATAGTTTATGAATCGATCTCGTTTCATAACCTTCAAGTCCAACCATTTTTAAGTATTTTGTCACTTTTTCTGTGATTTCAGCTTCTTTTGTCTTTTTAGTGACAAACTGCTTCTTTATATTTAATATCTCTTCTTCAAGTGATGCTTTTAAATTGAGATCTTTTGTTTGTTCGATTTGTTTAGATAATTCTAGAATTGCTTTCTTTTTATCATTATTTGGATCGCGTACTTCATTAATCTTTTCTTTTAATTCTCTTTTAAGATGAAGTATTTCTTGTTTATCTTTTGTCGATTTAATTTTTTGTTGATATTCTTCTGTTAAATCGCGCATTTTAGATAATGTTGCAAGCGAATCGTTTTTAACCCGTAAACCAAATGCCACATTCTCGAAGACATCAAGATGTGGAAAAAGAGCATAACGTTGAAAAACGGTGTTCGTTGGTCTTTTATGTGCAGGTGTATCTAGAATACTTTTTCCATCAAAAAGGACCTCGCCAGCAGAAGGTTCGATAAAACCTCCAATAATTCGGAGTGTCGTCGTCTTCCCACAACCAGATGGTCCTAATAAGGTTACAAATTCATTTTGTTCGATGGTTAAGTCGATACCTCTTAACACGACTTGACCGTTAAATTCTTTGGTCACATCTCTTAGTTCAATTAGTGCTGCCATGATTTCCTCCTTGTTTACTGCCTTTAAACAGCAGCCAGATTCGTTATGATATGTTTATTAAATGTAAACAAACGGTTCAATGTTGTTAAACAATAACACATCTATTATATAAAAAATACACATAATGTCAATTGATTAAGAAATAATTTTTTATCTTTATCCTTTGGATAAGTTGAAGTGCTTTAACTTATGTTTTATAGAATACCTATGATATACTTAAATTATAAAATAAAGTAAAGGATGATTCTATGTTTCAAGATGCACTTATACTCCAAAAAACGAAGAAATACATCACACAAGGCTTGTTATTCTTTGCCGCTTTTATGCTCATTTATTTCATCGTTGATTACTTAAATATGACTTATCTAGAGATGAGAACTGAGTTTGGTTTAGGTCTTGTCATCATCAATATCACAATTAACATCCTCATGTCCTTCTTATCAGCTTTACTGATGAATTTATCAACAGCAATGGTTTCGTTAAGAGGAAAAGAAGGAAAAGCACAATCATTTGGTTTCTTTTCAGTCTTATTTGGTATTTTAACTTATGGTTGTACATCCTGTGTGATCGCATTCTTTGGATCACTTGGCATTGTTTTCTCAGTTGCAGTTCTTCCCTTTGCTGGGCTTCCCTATAAAATCATTTCGTTAGTTCTTATTGTGATTGGTTTAGTTTGGATTCGTTATGAACTTAATCACGCAAAGTGCAAAATCGCATAATATGAGTAAACTCACATAAACTTACTTAGAACCTCTCGGGGTTCTTTTATATTGACAGGCTCTTAAAATAGACGTATACTCAAAATATGACAAGCATGTCACATTTCGGAGGAAATATGCCAACTGATACGTTTTATAATCTAAAACAAGATAAAAAACAGAGAATCATTGATGCAACCCTCAAAGAACTCTCTACACATCCCTATGAACATGTTAATCTCGCAAACATAATTCGTGATTCCGATATAGCTCGTGGATCTTTTTATCAGTATTTTATCGATAAAGATGACCTTTATATGTATTTCATCACATATATATCGGAGATTAAACAATCCCTATATAAAGATATTTTTGATTTAACAACTGAAATTACTTTTTTAGATCGATTCAAAAAATTGTATTTAAGAGGGTATGACTTCTTTGAGAAATATCCCAGCCATGTGAAAGCTGGATACTATGTCACTCAGTCATCACTTTTTAAATCAAGCAATTTATACAAACAATCAGTTAATATCGGTACTCAGTTTTTCGAACAACTCATCAATATCGATAAAGAAAAAAATATAATTAAAAAGTCAATTGATTCTAAAATACTTGCAGAATTTTTAATGACATATATGAATCAAATCAGTATCGATGATTACTTACTCAATATAGTATCAAAAGATGAATTAGAACATAAAGTTACTACAATCATCCAGATAATCAAAGGAGGAATTGAAAACAATGTTTAAGGTAGAAGATCTACATTTTACCTATCCAAAAAACCAGAATGAAACACTAAAAGGCATATCGTTTGAAATCCAAAAAGGTGAAATCTTTGGTTTTCTTGGACCAAGTGGTGCTGGAAAATCAACAACACAAAAAATACTGATTAAACTTTTAGAAACTTATGATGGTTTAATCACCTATAATGGACAAAATATTGCAACAATTGATGATTCATTTTATGAAGATATTGGTGTATCCTTTGAAATGCCTATTCACTTTTCAAAAATGACAGCGATGGAAAATATTCAATTCTTTTTAAAACTCTATCAAAAAAACAATGATATAACCACACTTATGAAACGTGTTGGGCTTTGGGAAGATCGCGACAAAATGGTCTCTGAATACTCTAAAGGCATGAAAATTAGACTTAATTTTGTACGTGCCATGCTGAATAGTCCAAACATGTTATTCCTTGATGAACCAACCAATGGCCTAGATCCTGCGAATGCGATGATTCTAAAAGATATGATCAGAGAATTTAAGGCTCAAGGTGGAACCGTATTTATTACGTCACACATTATGGCTGATATTGATCAACTTTGTGACCGTGTAGCATTCATCGTTGATGGACAAATCAAAGAAGTCGATAGTCCTAGAAACTTAAAAATTAAATACGGAAAACGAACCATGAAGATTGAGTATAAAGAAAATGGAAAGACAGTGAGCCAAGAGTTTTCAATGGATGGAATTGGTCAAAATGAACGTTTTCTTAACTTATTAAAGACTAAAGAGATCGAAACACTCCATAGTGGTGAAACCACTTTAGAAGACATCTTTATTCAAGTCACTGGTGTAGGATTAAATCATGAATAAACTTTTAATTCTTATCAAAGGAGAGCTCTCACGATTAGTTAAATATCATGTGACTACCGTTTCTGTTTTGGTTGCTGTTGTTTGGTTTCTCCTTCTCTTCTTTCTTGATGATAGTAATTTATTTTCCAAAATGTTACCTTTTGTACTGATCATCGATGCAACGATGATGTCCATTATTTTTATTGGTTCAGTCATGTTCTTTGAGAAAACAGAATCGACATTTTCAACGATGCTTGTTACACCTGTAACAAATGATGAACTCATCTTATCAAAAGCGATTGCGAATACCCTACATAGTCTTTTTACATCATCTTTAGTTATTATCATATTCTTTTTCGTTAAAGAAATAACGGTCGTTTGGTACGTCATCATTCCAGTGCTTGCATTATCTATTTTTATGCATAGTCTTTTAGGATTTATCTTTTCATTCCATTCAAAAGACTTCACATCATTACTCGTGAATGTGATGATCTATAGTTTTATAATTACAATCCCCGTAGCGCTACATTATTTTGATTTGATATTGAAAGCTGATATATGGGATACACTCTTACTGATCATCCCAACACAAGCTTCGATTAAACTAATTGAAGTCGGTTTTGGTGCAGGAATCGATTATAAGTTTTATATTGCACTCGTATTACTTATTGTTTACGCTAGTTTAGGATATTTTCTCTATGTAAAACCTAAATTTAAATCCTATGCAGTTAAGCAAAGTGGGGTGTAATCATGTTCATACGCGTTCTAAAACATGAATTAAAGTCAATGTTTCGTGATAAAATGTATGCGTTTTTACTGGCGTTCCCGATTATTTTAGCCATTGTCAGTTACTTTCTTATTCCCTATTTAGAAAGACAAAATGTTGGTATGTTATCGCATATCGTTACCTTGTTCTTCATCATTCTTAATGGGTTTATGTTTGGAGCAATACAGGATTTACACTTCTTGATGACCAAGATGATCAAGTTCTTCTCTCATTAAAAATTACACCTATTAGCGTGAACTACTATATGATCACTAAACTTCTGATCAGTTATATCTTTGGTATATTAGGTACACTCTTAATGATCATTACTTCACATTTTATAACGATTGTAGATCCTATTAATCTTATCTTTATTTTAATTTTAGCTCCACTTCATGGTCCCTTTATCGCTTTACTCGTCAATGCATTTGCAAGCAATAAAGTTGAAGGTTTTGTCATTATGAAAGCATCTGGTATTATCCTTTTAGTTCCCGTAGCTGCACTTTTTCTTACCGATTGGAAAGAACTTTTTCTAGGTATTCTTCCAGGTTTTTGGCCAGCGCGGTTAGTTTCATTTGAATTAATGCCTTTAGAGTACACCTTAGGTTCGACATGGATTTACTTCATTTTGGGTCTTATCATCAATGGATTAATGCTTTACATACTTTATACACTCTATCGAAAACGAATTTCAATCTAATATTTATAAACTCAATGAATCAAAAATTAAAAGATTTCAGTCATATCGGCTGAAATCTCTTTTTATTGTTCTCAATACTTAATCCCATGAATCCTCATGATCTGTAAAACCATAATCTCTTGGAGCAGTTCGCGCATTTGAAATGGTAATGACAAAGTTTCTTGTACGGTTTTTCGTCGATGAGTTAATGTAGTAATACTTACCATGATCATTTGATGTTGGATCAAGATCATTAATCGTTTGTAGTTCATCGGTGCCATTTAATTCAATCTTAACATCATAAACATAACCTTTCGTATCAAGTACTCGCACATTAAATGAGAAGAATCCACTCTTATTACGTCCAAATCTAAACTTATAGGAATCAAAACCTAACATATAGAAAAGGTTTGTTGAGTTTTCATAACCAGTTACGGTTGTAAACTGTGGTAGTGTTGAAACAATCGTATCTGTAACAGGAAGGTTTGTTGTCATGTTCCTAACATTAATCACGATCACTAAACCATCAAGTGTTGGCATGAGTGCATTACCTTCATAAACGACATCAAAGATATAGGATACGTTATAGGTTACGTCAGTAACAGTAATATGATAATAAACTTTCTTTAAACCATCTTCAGATGTCACTCTATAGGTAATGATAATATCTTCTGTTTCACTCACACCTTCTTGAGATGTAAAGTCAGCTGCAAGTTCACTAATATTCGGATCATCTGGATCACTTATTTCTGAAGAGTAACTATTTTCTCCCGTTTTTCTTGCGATGGTTGCGCCAGCTTGTAAGTAGTTTAAGAAGAATGGAATGTATTCATCAAGTGGAATATTGGATACTTGACCATCAACTCTAAAATCGGTAACACCTGCTGTGTTTGATCCATCATAGTCAATCCCTGCATAGTAAATACTTGGATTATAAGGACTACCTACAATAGGATCTCCCGTATCATCAGAAACATAGATTTTCGCATAGTTTGTTTCTGTAGCAAGTTCAGCGAACTGAATATCAATTAAGTAAGCATTGGTACCTTGACTCTTTCTTACATAAAGTGTTCCTAAGTTAATGGGTGAATCACCACTTCTAATGTAGGTTATCGCAAACGAATACAAGCCAGCATCTGCTTCTTCTGTGACCGTAAATGTTAAGTAATTATCCGTTACTGCAAGATCAATACCCGTAACATCACTCGGTGTGACTTCAAAATAACTGGTTGGATTATCGTCATAGAGGTTATAAATCTGACTACCAAATAAAGGATCGATACCATAATTAACTAAAACGGTTGTTGATACAGCTTCACGCGAGATCACAACAGGGTTCGATGAGTTCATCACAACTTTATTGTTGTTTCTATAGACATCAACAATCGAAATGGGTCGTTCAATGATTTGGTGATAATAAGTGGTCGGTGACCCACTTTCTGACCTTACGACATACTGAATGTTATAGACTCTAAATCCTTGTCCTGTATAGGTCGTATTATTTTGAACAACACTTATGATTTCTGCAAAATCAGAAATCACTAATCTGTCGATAAAGGGGAGTGTATAAT
>JAEWVV010000045.1 GCA_023458995.1 Bacillota bacterium | reverse complement strand
TTGAGTTTTCATATGCTCATAAGCGCTTAATAAAAATCCTCCAGTCCCGCATGCTGGATCTGCAACAGTTTCAGAAATTTTAGGATTAACACAATCAACAATAGCTTTAATTAAAGGTCTAGGTGTGAAATATTGTCCTGCTCCGCTTTTCTTGTCTAATCCATTTTTTTCAAGAATGGATTCATACAAAGCGCCTTTAAAATCTCCTTCCATTAAATACCAGTTGTGTTCAGCAACCATTTTTATGACTTTTTCCAAATGAACTGGTCTGTCAATTTTGTTTGATGCTTTTGTAAAAATAGTACCGATTACTCCATCTCGTTTTGATAACTCAACTAATATCTCTTCATATTTTTCAACTAAATCTTCACCACTTAATGAGCAAAAATCATTCCATTTATATCCATCTGGTATCTGACTCCCTAAACCTAATTCTTCTTTTTCTGAATCCATCTTTAAAAATAAGATGTATGTAAGTTGTGTTAAATAATCTGTAAATCCGACACCAGCTGCAGCTAGTACATTAGCTATTCCATCAACTTTTTTTACTAAAGATATCTCATTTAAATTTTTATCATTTGCCATATTTTATGCCACTCCTATAATGTATTTCGAAAGCATCTGCATCTCAGAAGAAAACAACGCGGGTCCAAACGCTTTTATTCCATCTCTCCAAAGGTCTGCATCAATACTATTCAATTCTCTTGATTCAATATATCCTTCTTCAACTATATACTGTGCAATTTTGTGCATGATATCAACTTGACCATCGCTTAATTCATGATTATTGCTGCCTACGTACAGATTAAACCTTTGTGCGTATGTTCCAAACAGACTAAACAATCTGTTTTCTTTCTTATATGCAAATCGTGCAATTTGGATTAAATTTGTTAATGCATTAACATTTTTCTTTTGATCTAATTCTTCAACTTTTCCTTCTAAATCTAGTCTTCTATAATTTTTCCAAATGAAGTAAGGAGTGTACTGTCTATTTTCCGATAAAAGCATATCTCTTAGCTCACAAAGCATAGAATATGTAATCAATTTACCATCTGAATTATAAATAATTCTTAATGCTTCAATACTATCTTTATTATCTACTAAACATTTTTCGAAATTTTCGATGAATGACTTCGCAGTTTCAACAGAAAAGCCTTTATAGATTAACTCATCTGAAGTGTCAGGTGCAAAAACAAAATAGCCATTTTTCAATTCTAAAAGTTTATCCTTTGCTTTATTGTTATAAATTAATTCAGAAATTAACGAAAGTCTAGCATTATTATCATTAGATGGCCCTATAAATGGAGGCAATATTTTTGAATCTAGAGCGGCTTGTATTTTTTCAGCAATATAAATAGGCGAGTAATTGAATTTTTCAATAAACTCATCAAGGTGTCGACCAAACAAAGGATTATTTCTATATCTATTAGCTATAGACGAGCAATAATCACGTAATAAAACTAAATTTTCATCTGAAAGATTACCATGAGATAAATGTTCTAATAAATCCTTTAACGATAGTTTTTCCGTTCCATTTTTTGAAACACGAGGAATCACTTTTTCGCCTTTAGTTACACCAACCGCATCAACTACATAAAAACATTCTTTATACGTTGCATTTGGAGTAACTTCTTTTAACTTATCCTCATTAATAGTTCTACATCCTCTTCCTTTCATTTGTGTGTAAAGGACATCCGATTTTACATCAGCCATAAACATTACAACTTCAAGCGGTCTGATGTCAGTTCCTGTAGCTACTAATGTCACAGTTACAGCAATACGAAAATTCTTTTCAATTCTAAAATCTCGTATAAGTTGATTTGAATCACCAGCAGAATAAGTTATTTTCTGTACAAATCCATTTGGCAAACAACTATCCATAAATTTTTCACTAAAAACTTCTTCAACAGCATTCACTATCTCGTCAGCATGTCTATCACTTTTTGCAAATATTAATGTTTTTGGAATAAACTCCCATTTTTCTTCTCTTTCAGGATATAAATCAGTGTATATTGAATCCCTATAAGCAGTTAAAACTTCTCTTATTTGATTTCTATCAAAAACAGTCCTATCTAACGATTTATTATCATAAATTACTGTTTGACTGACTTCAATCGAGTTTTCAGTATTTGTTTTTCTAGTAACTTCAGTAATGGTTGAATCAGCTACAATTTCACCACCCTGAATAGTTCGTTTAGTTTCAATATCATATATTCTAAAAGGAACATTGACTCCATCTATTACAGAATCTTCATACGTATACTTCTCTATAATATTATTATTAAAATATGCATAAGCTTCCTCTGTTGGAGTAGCAGTTAAACCAAGGATTATTGCTTCATTAAAATAATTTAAAACCGATCTCCATTTTCCATATATTGACCTATGACATTCATCAACAATAATAAATTTAAAATAATCTTGTGGAAGAGTAAGTTTTCCACCCAACTCAACTTCAGGTTCAGCTAAATCTTTATAGTAATTATCTAAGTCCTCTTTAAAATAATCATCAGCATCTTCTTCACCTGTATCAATCAATTTATTACCAGTTAATACTGCAAATAGTTTTTGAATTGTTGAAATCACTACCACACCATCTATATCTTCATTTTTCATTAATCTTTTAATAGAATACAAAGAACTCAATGTCATGCCGTTTTCAGTTCTATCAAATGTGCTAAACTCATTATCAGTTTGTTTTGCTAAATTATTCCTATCAACTAAGAATAACACTCTATCAACTGGTGTATAGTTGAGTAATCTATATGTAGCCAAACACGCTAAATAAGTTTTTCCAGATCCCGTAGCTAAAACAGCAAGAGATTTTTTCTTACCCATTCTTAATGAATTTTCAAATGAAACCTCTGCATTATATTGGCAATCTCTTAAACCCTTCTTTTCAATTATTGGTAAAACACCGTAAGTCGAACTTTTCTTAATTATTTTTATCATTCTTTTTGGAGAGTGCATTTTTTCTATTTCTACATAATCACTATCTGGATCAAGCAAATTCTTGAAATATATTTTTTTACCATTAGCTAAGTATACTAGTGGAATTAAATCTTCAAACCAAAAACCATACAAATTTCTTGGATTGTATGCATAGGATTCTGCTTGAGCTGCTACATCATCATCAAGAATATTTTCTTCTCTTTTAGCTTCTACCACAGCAATCGCTTTATTATCAATAAATAGAAGATAGTCACTTTCTGTGGAGCCAGTCATTAAGGCTTCTTTTACAGCTTGAGCATGGTTTGGAATATATTCATCTCTAGTAACAATATCCCAGCCTGCTTCATTCAATTGATTATCAATTTTTAATCTTGCTAACTGCTCAGGGAGTAGTCTCATTCTCTAGTCCTCCAATTCTATATTATATTTCTCAAAAAGAGGTGCCAGTTTTCTTTTGGTCTTAGTTGTGGGCTGGTGTGCTCCAGATTCCCATCTATTCACTGAACTAAAAGATACCTTTAAAATAGCAGCAAATTCAGTTTGAGTTAGAATCATCTTACTTCTAAGTTTTTTTATTGCCTCTGCATATGTCATATGAAATTACCTCCAAAATATCGAAACTTTATGCAATTATTATAGCACTTTTTTTTCAAATCGTCTATAAATTATTAAATAAACTACCAATTTAAATCATATTTTTCTCAAATCGTTAAAAAGTAACCTAATCGTTAAAAAGTAGGGTAATCGTTAAAAAGTTGATTAGAAAAAGAAAAAGAGACCTATAAATATCCTGAAATCAGACTACTACAGATCTCTAGAAAACGTAAAGGTCAAATAATAACACTGCATAATAAAGAAAACCACTACTTAGATGGCTCTAGGTAGTGGTTTTGACTTAGGGGTTGAAATCTCACCTGGCGGAAAATGGCGGATTTTATATATTTCTAAGT
>JAEWVV010000044.1 GCA_023458995.1 Bacillota bacterium | reverse complement strand
CTTTAGTGAAGTAGAAAAAAACGAATACCAAACGTATTTTGATACTACTGATGCACTTATGAATAGTAAAGCTAAATCATTTATTGATCCTGCAATTAATCAACTCGAAAAAGAAGTTAAAGATGATTTATCTCTCAATATTCAGATGAATCAAGCAAAAGTAGCACTTCGTGCAATTCCTGATTTAGCATTTTTGACAAATGAGGTAGATTACTTAACTTATAAATCACGTTTTGATGTGGCATATGGTTTATTACTTGATGAGGATTTATATTATTTTACATCTGATGAATCAAGTAGTTGGTATGCACAATCAAATGATGATGGTGTTAAGTTAACAGGAAGTTCAAATCAAGGCATCATGAATCTTCAAGAACCACTAGCAATCGATGGATTAGATATGGTTTTTGATTATACAAAGATTGGAAGAATTTGGGCAGGCGAAGTGAATACGGATGGCGTTAAAACGTATCCACAGAACATTTTAGTCGTGAACTTCATGCGCGATTACGGTAAAATTAAAGACCAATCTCAAGGCTTTTCAATTTATTTAAATCCAAATGTTCTTGGTGAACTAGAGGTTCTTATCTATGGACCTGATCGAGGTGGTCAACTTATCCAGTTAGCACAAGGCAAGATATCAGGATTGGAGTTTAATAATCCTGATCAACCCTTTGAAATTAGAATTCGTATTTATAAAGAAGAAGCACCTCTTAATGCATATCAAGTATGGATTAATTCTCTGAAGTTAAACTTGTATTTCCGTGATTTCATTAACTATGAAGAGGATTCTCCTCTTTATATGAGTGGTTACGAAGTTGGATCAGAAGTTGGACAAAACATCTTCATTGACGATAAAGCACATGTTAGCTTTGTGTTATTTGGCCAAGACTTAACTGAAGAAGAAAAGGAAGCATCAATCACCGTAAAAATGCTAAATGATAAGACATTTGCAAATTATGTTGCTCCATTATTACCCCTCGAAATGTATATGGATAGTGAACCACAAAAATTGACTTACGAGAAGGGTGAAAGCCTTGATTTAAATGGTCTTGTAATCAGAGTGTTAATGTCAGATGGTAGTTATAAAGTTATTGATAATTCATTACTACAAATTGGTGGTTTCACCTCAAGTTCACAAGGCAACAAAGTTGTTAGTTTAATCTACACTGAAGCAGGAATTACACTGACAAAGGTCATTAGGGTGATGATTGTTGATAGTGAAGTTATTGAACCTGGAAATGAATCAAACACAGGATTGTTGATTGGTATTATTTCTGGATCAGTCGTTGCTTTAGGTGGTATTGGAGTCGGATTGTTTTTCATACTTAAGAAAAAAAGAATTAAGATTTGATTGATCGTTTTAAAGCGTATTCAACATTTGGATGGACTTTAGATAGCCACGTTATCTACAATAAAGTAAAGGAGAAATCCCATGTGTACACAAACTGGCTAGTGCACACACACTGGGTAAATATGAATCGTTTAAAAGGCAGTTTAAACCGATTTTTAGTTTTTGCAATTGTTTTTATGAGTTTTATGTTAATTACACCTCAGACATACGCGCTTGAATCCTATGTATTAGGTGATGATGTTAACTTTGCTAACTCACAGGGTCAAGGTTATATCAATACAGAAGTATTAGCAGGTGGAGCAATTAAAACAACACTTAATACAGCGAATCCATCAAGTATTCGTATGTATTATGCAAGTTCTTCAACAGAACAGTACCGTGTAGACTTAACCAACTTTAGTTTTAAGTTTACAATTAATCAAATGACTACGGGTGCTTCTTATAAGCTAGCATTTCTCAAATCATGGGATGATTTTCCACTTGATCAATGGGGAACAGGCCTTGGTTTCTTGATGCAAGATGACAATGGAGGAGCATATAATGTTCTACCCTATTTATACACAGGTGGTGTAGGTCAAACTAACGATGCAGCAAGAAATTACTATCTCGTTTATGATAATGCGACAAGACCAAGTCACTTAAACAAAACAATCATTTTAACATCAGTTGATTCTGGATCAAACCTTCTTATTACAATGCAATATGAAGAAGAATCTGGAAATCAAGTTAAATATCAAAATGAATTTCCTAAATCATATTTCACAGATCGTGGAATGGATCCAACATCTGTTTTATTCATGTTTGGAGTCAATAGTAATAATGGACAAGATTTTGAATTTACCATTAATGACATTACAGATACACATACAGAAGCATATAATACACAATATGGTGATCATGCGAATAGCCTTTTTGACCAAGTCGATTTAATTGATTTAGTTGATGAAGACATTACAGCAAATGAAATTAAGACTTTCTATCAATTGAAACGTCAGGTTAATGCATTAACCAATTTAAGAAAAGCTGATTTATATAAAAAACAACAATCAGAAAATGTATTCTCAACACTTGGAACTGCATATGCAGATGCTGTTGTAGTTCAAAAAAATGCATTATTTGGTTTATATGATGAAGACTTTGAAGTAACAGCTGAAAACTTAGCGGAAGTTCAACTAGCTTTATATATTCATAACTTGAATAAGACACAACTCAATGATGAAGTTTTAAACCAATCTATGCAATTGTTACTTGATAAAACGGTTGCTTATGCAAGTAGCGATGAAATTGATGCTGTTGAAACATCAATTGCCAATTATTTGACCACATATGCAACTGTAACCGCAGCTAACTACTTAACTGCAAAATCTGATTATCAAGTCGTTTTGAGTGAACTTAATGC
>JAEWVV010000043.1 GCA_023458995.1 Bacillota bacterium | reverse complement strand
CGATATGTGTGGATGAATGGGGATAACGCCTATGTTCTAACTTTTTTTCATTATTTATTGTCATGGTTATTCTTTATCATTCATATAAGTCGTATTACAATGCATAAACCAGATGAAAGTTCTTTTTCTTGGATTGATTATTGCATTTTAATATTAAATGTCTTTATTATAATTATAACATTCTCATTACCTAATGGTTTCAGTCAACATCGTATGCTTGATTTTATCAGTTTAATCTCCATTCAAACAATTGCACTTTATTCAATATACACGTTTATCAAATATGTGCTGCATGTTAAGTTCAAATTACCTCATCAATCATTTAATTGGTGGCTTTTTTCGTGTGTTGGAATGATTATTGCTCCATACTTTCTTTTATTGAGAACTCCAATTTTTACACAAGGTAGCTACAGAATTAATTTTGATAATACATTGGTTTTATATCCAATTAGGCTATTTAATTATGTTCACTGGGGCGTTTTGATTTATCTAATTCTCGTTTCGTTATGTGTGGTGATGCTATGTCGCCGTATAAAAAAACAAGATGTCGATAATACTCTCTACACACTTGCGATTGCACTTATTGTTTCTGATATCATGTTCAATATAACAAAGATTGGACCTAACTTGATTAATTTCCGAATATTACCAAATACCCCCTGTGCAATATTCCCATGGCTATTAATCATTTTTTTGAAAACAAAAAATGAATTAATCAAAAGTTTTTTGATTTTAATTAATATGCCCTTACTACTTTTGAGTCCAATACTTCTTTTTACAGGAGAGAGTAATAATGTATTCCATTATTTTACACTCTCATCATTAGGGTTTCATATCTATGGCTTTTTGACCGCAGTTATATTAATCATGAATTGCCGTCCCACTTGTACATACTTGCAAGCTATAAAATCTTCATTCATATTCTTGTTTTTTCAACTTCTATTTCTCATCATTGGTAATATTCAAGAACAATTGGAATCGGCGCTTGGTCTAAACTTATCAAGTGGTGATTTTTATGGATTTCTCTATCAAAGAGTCCCTTTTAAATTTCTTGATTTTGCTTTAACATATGAGTGGAAAGTTTTCTTTTTCAGAATATACCCACTAAATACTTTGATTATATGGATATCAATGCTTTTACTCTCGTTATTAACTCTAACAATTATCAAATTATTCTCTAAGATTTATATGATGAATCTTCTCAAAAACTCCTGATTTATGTATGATTTATTTAAGTCAACTATGAGAATATAAACTATACATTAAAAACGAACACTTCAAAAAAGAACTTAAGTTTTAACTTCAATAATCTTTCTCAATAAAACAATTATTTAAAAAATGGTGCCGAAAAGATGACCCGAAATTTATACATATATTTATCATCACTTTGCCTTGTGATAAACATAATTGTATTGATCTATTTGGTAATCTTTAATTTTGTCATATTTTTCTTTTTTAACTACATCTGCTTTGTTTGACACAGCATCAATTAATATGCTTTGTAAGTATTGATACTCCGCATACTGTCCTAATGAAGCCATCACAAGGGCATTCCTAAAATACTTGGCATGATGAGAAATCAACTCAGCATTGAAATCATATCCATATTGCTTTAAGAATAGGTATGCAAACGCTGCAACAGTTCTTGTATTCCCTTCTCTAAACGGGTGTACTTTCCAAACATCCCCAATCATACGAGTAAATAAATGAATGAAGTCTTCTTTTTTTAGTAATGTCCACTCATTTTTAAAGTATTGATGATCTATATGAATCAATTCGTTGGTAATATTCTTATGCGTTGTATATTCAACGCTCTTACCATTAATGATAGGCTCTTCTTTATAGATGTCAATTTTTCTTGGTTCTCCTGCCCATTCATAAACATTCTCAAACAATTTCTTATGAATTTTCAAGACATCTTTTGATGTACTAATTTTTAATGAGTTTTTGATTAATGAAATCAAAGCAAGATTTGTCATACGGTTCTCAAACTCGTCAAGTTTATTCTTGTCTCTTATGTTATGTTTATTAATTAAAACATCAGAGTCTTGGTAAATATATGGATCTTTCATTCTAGATTCCTTCCAAGTGCAAATACAGCTGTTTCATAATCAATCAAGTCTTGAGCATATAAGCTTAATATTCGATTCGCATAGGAAGATACTTCTTTTCCACCAGTTAAATTAATTGCTTTTGCTAACAGTTCAATTTCTTTAACTTTCTCTTGGCTAGGTAGTACAACATCAAATGGAATACCCCTTTTTGCTTCTATTTGTTTTAAATATATATTAACAGCATACGATAAAGAAATCCCTAGATCACTTAGGATAGATTCAACATTGGCCTTTAAATCATCAGAAACTCTTACATGAATAACATCATTTCTCACAAGACTCACCTCTTTAATATTGTATCACATTTGATACACATTTTCAAGATTTAGGACTATTTGTCTTCTCCCATTTTCCATTGGCCATCCTGCTCAATAGTCATCAATTTTTTATAATACTCATTAGCTTTTGTAGTTGTATAAAGATAGTTTCCCATCGAATCATATTCGCTTATCCCTACATTTGAAAACAAACCAATAAAATAGTCTGTCATTTCTTTCGATATACAAAAGTCGTTATAAATGTGTTGAACCTTTTTTTGATTATTAATCAAGTTGTAAACAGCATGATTTTTACCTAATGAGCCATGCACGCCATAGGTGAAATCAACTACAATAAATTCATTATCTACAAACGATTCACAAACGGTATGTCCATTATAAGCATAATTAACGTTTGCCAGGTAAACCATTCTACATGGAATATTTAAGCATTGTAATAATACACAACCAACTCTTGATATATCGGTACACCAATCAGTCCCACGATCAATGATCTCCTTTTCAGTTCCACCAAAAAACATATCGTTGAAAGGCAAATTAAATGTTTCAACAATATTTTTCGTGAAAGAAAGAACATTCTCAATCTTTTTTACAACATGATCAGTTTTAAATTTTTGTGCCAATGCGTACAACTCATGCTTTTTAATATTTTGATTGATATTCGGCAAATAATTATCATATAGGAATTTATGCGATTTTTTGTTTAAACGGATCATGTTTTCTAACAGTTTATAGTCAACTGAAGCTTTATCATGTAAATCGTTTCTATACATGTTCCCATAAGCTTTTCCAAAAATATCTATCCCATTATCAAAATCATTAAGTATTTGAACTAAATCAAATTTATACAAATAATTCTTATTCTCTTCGCCATATCTAATAAATCCTAATTTGGTTTGTAAATTATTGGAAGGATCATTCCAAACTCTTGCTTCTGAATAGAGCGTTTTGATACCATCTTTTTTTAAGTCATCAATTATTCCATGAATTAACTTACTTGCATATCCCATACGAAAGTAATCTCTATGCGTCTGCAAGCCCTCAAGTAGATATTTGTCTTCATAAACATTGACACGACAAACACTAATGATCTTATTTAGATACTTGTATATATAATACTTGTAAAAGTCTTTATGATTAGGACAACTTTCCAAATAATTGATATAATCGCTTTTAATTTCCTTTTGCTTTAGAGTTAGTTCTGGATCATTTAAAGATATTCCTCTATCCTCTTCTAATCTGTCATTTAAAACATCGAACCATTGCTCTTTTTCTTCAATTGATAGTTTGGCTATTTTATCTTTATTCCATACTTGAAACATATCGCGCACCTCTTTATATTAATCATAGCATTAATTCTACTTTATTAAAATTAACTACCCATAGAATTTCTTGGGTGGAATCAAAATTCAAATCACCACATTTGACTCTAGAAGTTCATGAATTGTATATCTTTTCACCGCATCCAAAATTACTCATTCTTATTCACTTTAAAAAGAAAAGACCATTAACTTCAATAGTCTTTCTCAATAAAACAATTATTCAAAAAATGGTGCCGAAAAGATGACCCGAAGTTTATACATATACTTTTGAATATTTATCGCTTCATAAGGCTATCAATTTATCTATCTGAAAACGAATACCGGAGGTTAAATTCCTGATTTTTCGTAATTCGGATTTCAATAATGTGATTTTTTTACTTGGAAATATTGACAATCCATGTTTCACCAATTCTAAATTCTAGATATTCTTTAATCGTTAAGATAATTTTTATCAAAAAAGCATTATTCTTGTGAAATAAAGATAGTTCCCATTTATTTTCTTGCTGATTAAATCCATATTCAAGTTCTATATCACCTTGATATCCATCCCTATATGGCACAACTAAATACGCACGTATTTCATTTACTGATTGTAAAATATCGTTTATGTCCTGCTCTTTTTGTTTCGTGGGCTCAATTATTATTTCCTTGTTTTCGATAAACCAATTACAAAAAAATTCAATTTTCTTATGATTGGGCTTCTTTGAAAAAATACTCATTGTAATTTCCCCTTTAAGTAAAATATTACCTTCATTTATCCCTTTACAAAAAGGATTAAGAGTGTGGCTTGTTAATGTATCCTATATCATCCATGATGTTAATCGGTTTTAATACCCTGTGTAATTGATTTAAAGAAATGACTATTCCAAAGATCTAAATTTTTTTGGTCTTTTATAAAGGGTCTTACATCTGATTTTGCAATTTCATAATCAATTTGATCAAATCTTTTATCTAGCAATTCAATAAGTTTTTCTTTAGTTAAAATTGTGTCATCTTCTATAGATTTCGTTTGCTTTAGTCTTGCATCTAAATGTTTCAAATTCACTTTGGTGTCTAAACTAAGGTAATAGATATAATCATATAAGTCCCTACCTTTTACACGATTTTTCCAACTTCTTGCAATAACTGCATGAATTTTACCTGCAAATAAAGAACTTTTATCGTAGATTCTTACTTGGTATGGAAATGGTAGCAACCGATACTTTATTTCTGTATTCGCATGTTTTGGTGGATTTACATCAATTTCGAATTTGATTATGATTTTTTCGTTATGTATGATTTGAGCAGAATCAGTCAAATCGGGATAGATCGTTATAAATGTCTCTTTGGTGTTTCCTTTAATAAATGCTGAATCAATGGTTGATTCACTTGACTTCTCTTTTTTTGATACTTCAAAATGAAGTCCAAGCGAGTTTATGATTTCACTTATTGGTTTTAGGTACTTACTGATATCGAAATGTTCATCACTCACAAGTAATGAGAAATCTAGATCTTCACTAAATCTATCCATACCATAAAATATTCTCAAAGCTGTCCCACCATAGAAAGCAGCATGTGTGAAAAAATCAGTTTTAGAGAGGCTAGCTAAAACAACCTCTTGTAAGACTTCTTTGATCGCATTCTTTTTATCTTCTATTGTTTTGGGGTTATATTTATCTATCATTTGTTGAATGATTGTCATCTTATATACTCGCTTTCAATATACTTTTTTAAATACTTTATATTGTTTGAAACGTATTTATTCGATAAGAATATAATGTCATTAAAGTTCAATTGATTGAATGTTTCTCTATTTATTCGAATATCTTCAAAAAGTAAAGCTTTTAATTCTTTGATGCTTTTTACAGGTTTCTTAATATAAAGTAAATCGCATAAAGCTTTTTCAGGACTTGCCATAAAATAGGCATAAGTATCTTGTTCAAAAACCTGTACAAAAAAGGGGAAAGCATCTTTTGGAACATCTCTATACGCAAAAACACCGAAATGATTTTTATACAATTTGCTCTTTCTTTTGTTAAACGTTGCATTCGTATAAACAATGACTCTTTCTGGGATCATATTGTGATAAGAAAGCGCATATTCAAAAGATAGATATGAGGGTCCATAAATGTATGAGGATAACAAAAAGCCTTCGGTTTTACTATTTGTTTCATATATTCCTCTCACAAGAGGAAATAGGATGCCATTTTCTACATCTCTTTTAATTTTGCCATTAATATCTGTATAGTCTCTGTACAATTCTTTAAGATTTAGTGTTGTCACAACCATATTATTTCCTCCACTTAATTGTATTATATAACATTTTCTGGAGAATATCAACGTTTCTTAAAGTGATTTGTTTACTAACATTCAAAATATAAGACGTGGATCTTAGAAGTTGATGGGGGGATCGAAATTCAAATCAACCTTTTTGACCATAGAAATTTATGATTTACATTTCTATCTGTAACATCAAAAAATAATTATAATTATTGACCTTAAAAACAAAAGACCATTGAGTTTCAATGATCTTTCTCTAAAAACTAATTATTCAAAAAATGGTGCCGAAAAGATGACCCGAAGTTTATACATATATTTTGGATATTATTTCCCTTTATGAAGCCATCAATTTAATTATCTATTTGGATACCAGCAGCTGCTAATAATCTGATTGAATTAATGTCCCCTTGCTTAGCAGCTTTCTTAATCCACTTGATGCCTTGACTTTCATCTTGTGCGATACCATCACCATAAATATAGCATAATCCACAATTAAATTGAGCATTAACGTGACCTTGTTCAGCTGCTTTTTGAAACCAATATAGACCTTGAGAAGAATCTTTTTGAACTCCTTTTCCATTGTTATAGAAAAATCCTATAAGGTTTTGAGCTTCAGCATTACCTTGTTCTGCAGCACATTTATACCATTTAAAAGCTTGTTTTTCATCTTTAATAACACTACCTTCAGTATTATAAACTTGTCCTAAATTAAACTGTGAATCAGCATATCCTTGATTGGCAGCTTTTTCGAACCAATTAATTGCTTGTTTAAGATCTTTAACTACTCCATGACCCTTGAAATAACAAGTTCCAAGGTTATTTTGGGCTTTCGCTAAACCTTGATCTGAGGCTTTTTGATGCCAATAGGCTGCTAATTTATAATCTTGTTCTATTCCTTTCCCATTGTAATAATATACTCCTAAATTATATTGTGCTTCAGCCATACCTTGTTTTGCTGCTTTTTCATACCAATATAATGCCTTCTCATGATTTTGAGGTACACCTTGCCCAACACTATAACACGAACCTAAATTGTATTGTGCTTTTGCATAATTCTGTTTTGCTGCCTTTTCATACCAATAAACTGCCTTCTCAAAATCTTGATCTACTCCTCGCCCATTGCCATAGCAATGCGCCAACTGATACTGAGCATTAGCGTCGCCTTCTTCAGCTTTCATTTCATACCAAAATACATCTTTTTTGTCTTCAAGATCTTTAACATATGGATTTTTTTCTAGAGTTGAAGAATCCTTTGTTGAATTCATTTTTTTGATAAGTTCACCAACTTTTTCTTCGATATTTTTATATTTTTCACTTTGAACAGTATTCCAACCGCTTTCATTTTTTGTTGTGATATATTCTGGTTCTATTTTCATCGAAACTATAGTATGAATCTGCTCTATGATAACTTCATCACCTGTAATGATGTTATTTGTTTTAGCATCTATTATACTCATTCCAGCTGGACCATAATTAAGATGTTGAGTATTATTATCGTTCTCATCGAAAATCCACTCACACAGCATGACAGAACCTAAAGCCGATGATTCAGTAACAAAATATCTATATTTTGATTGAATTTCTACAACTACTAAATGTTCTATTCTATTTAATTCGTCACCTAAATGTTTTAATGAAATTAAATCATATTCCAAATTGTCTTTTTGATATGATCTTATTGTAGCGTCAGTAAAATCTAGTCTGAATTTTCGTGAGAAAAGCCCAAGCTGTGAGTCACTTAATATTTTGGACCGACCAAGTGAATTAAGTGGGTTTAGACTATACATTGAGTTTTCAGTTTTGTTAGGATTTGATTTTCGTGCTGCTTCAAATTCTTGCTTTAGATTCTCATCTTTTTTTGAAATTATACTTTTCGCTTCACTAGTTGGATATTCTTTTGAATCGGCTTTCTTTGTATAATTAAATATGCTTTTTTCTTTTTGATAACAATATATCCATGAAGAAATCATTAGTAAACCAGAAGTTATAGGAATCATTATTGCACTTAATTGTAAACCAGGAAGTACATCCCTAACAGGAATATGTTCCTCTTTAACCGTATTAAAATATGCTAATATACTTGCTTTATTATTAAGGCTGTAGGCGGTTTTATATGGACGTATTTCGTGACCCACAACCTGAATAATATAAATCCAACTTTCTTCTTCAATCAAATAAACTGGATAACTTCTATTGATTGATTTATTTAAAAATGCTGGACCTCCAGATACAGCAATTGGTCTGGATTCAATTTTCAAACTTTCAACTTTGTTATCATAACCAATTGGAATAATTACCAAAAATATCACTATAACAAAAACAAATAATAGACTGCTCAAAATCGGCATTTTTAATTTACTTGATTTTTTATAATTATTAAGAACTTTTTTTTGCTCAATATTATTCTTAGAGGCTAATAGTTTTTGTTTTTTTTCTTTAAATTCTATTGGTTTTGTCTTTATAGTTGTATTTTTTTCAATCATATATCGCCAAGAAACGAAAAACCATAATGCTGGAGCTGAATTAATTGTAGCGTCTATATCCCCAGGAAAAATCGAATAATAAACGGA
>JAEWVV010000042.1 GCA_023458995.1 Bacillota bacterium | reverse complement strand
GTCTTATGTTGATGAATTTGTCGGTGAAGGCATTGAAGGTATTCATTTTGCGATTCAAATCGACATTATCTTAGCAAATATCTCAAACCTTGAATAAAATGAAAAGACATTATATAACAAAAACCTTGATTGTTTTATGGGTGGGCGTTATTTTTATGAATTCACTCTTACCCGGAGAAGTATCTTCTCGACAAAGTGGTTTTGTAGTGAATGTATTAAACCGTTTTTTTGGACTCTTTAACTATGAACCAGATGTTGATGAATTATCTTCAATCATCCGTATGGTTGCACATTTTATAGAGTTTGCTGTTCTTGGTTTCTTTATACGTATTGAGATGCATCAAAAACCATATCAAAGTTATCTCATGTTGATCTTTGGATTTAGTATTGCACTTATTGATGAACTCATCCAATTAGGAGTTCCAGGTAGAGCGTTTCAGTTAACGGATCTTTTAATCGATTGGTCTGGAGTTGTCCTTGGAATCATCATCACATCGTTTTATTTCAAGATTATATCAAAGAAGAATAACTTGCTTGAAGAATGAATGAAGTCGTGATAAAATGAATCCATAAGCAATGAAGAGGAAGAGTACTAAAACACTTAGTGATAGAGACAGATTGGTTGGTGGAAAATCTGATAAGTCTTTAGGAATGTCGCCTTGGAGCTGATGGTAAGAAATGATCATCCGTTATCCGCGTTAAGGAATTTGAGTGCTGGATTTTATCCAGAACTAAGGTGGTACCGCGTTTATTGACGTCCTTAGCATTAAGGACGTTTTTATTTTTTTATGAGGTGAATATGAAGACATTAGTAACAGATCGTTTAATCTTAAGAGCATTAAGCCTTGAGGATGTTGAGGATTTTTATCAGTATGCGAAAAAACCACATATCGGACCAATGGCCGGATGGGCACCTCATGAATCACTTCATTATTCGTTTGAAATATTAAAAGTAATGATTAAAGAAGATGAAGTTTGGGCGATTACCATTAAACCAAACCAAAACATGGTGGGTACCATTGGACTTCATGTGAGAAACTTTGAAAATGCACTCGCTAACCAAAAAGAAATCGGTTATGTGATCGATGATCTTTACTGGGGTAAAGGGTATATGAAAGAAGCTGTTTCTAAAGTGTTAGAATATGCATTTGAAACATTGGAACTTACCAAGGTGCTTTGCGGTCACGCGACTAATAATCTTCAGTCCAAACGCGTGATCGAAAAATCAGGTTTTATTTGGACGCACCAAGAAAATAGAGAACACTATGATAAGAGTCAGATCACCATTGACATGTATGAGATGACGAAGGAAAAATATAAGGAGTTATATCATGACAAATCTTAAGACAAAATATGATTTTAAAGAAGTTGAAGAAGGACGCTATCAAACATGGCTTGAAAGAAAGTATTTTGAAAGCGGAGATTTAAATAAAATACCATTTACCGTTGTTATTCCACCCCCCAATGTCACAGGTAAACTACATCTAGGACATGCTTGGGATAATACGTTGCAAGATATCATCATCAGAAGAAAACGAATGATGGGGTTTGATGCACTCTACTTACCAGGAATGGACCATGCAGGTATTGCAACACAAGCCAAAGTTGATGAACGCTTGAAGCAACAAGGCATTTCACGTTATGATTTAGGACGTGAAGGGTTCTTAAAGACAGCTTGGGATTGGAAAGATGAATATTCATCCCACATTAGAAAACAATGGGCAGCACTTGGTAATTCACTCGATTATACAAAAGAACGTTTTACTTTAGATAAAGATTTAAACCGCGCAGTTAATCATGTTTTCATCAGTTTATATGAAAAGGGTTATATCTATCGTGGAAACAGAATTATCAACTGGGACGTTGAAGCGAAAACTGCTTTATCGAATATCGAAGTTGAACACATTGAAACCAAAGGTAAACTTTTCTATTTCCGTTATCCATTTGTTGATAAATCTGGGTATATGGTGATTGCAACCACACGTCCTGAAACGATGTTTGGTGACCAAGCACTCATGGTTCATCCAGAAGATCCTCGTTATCAAAATATGATTGGTAAAAAGGTATTCATTCCAGGAACAGAAGTTCAAATTCCAGTCATTGCAGACGATTATGTTGATATGAGTTTTGGTAGTGGTGTTGTTAAAGTTACGCCAGCCCATGACCCTAACGACTTTGAAGTAGGAAAACGTCATCATTTAGAAATGCCACTTTGTATGAATGAAGATGGCACGATGAATGAAAAAGCATTTAAATACCAAGGCATGGAACGTTTTAAATGTAGAGAACAATTACTTATAGATTTAAAAGAACTCGACTTAATTGATCATATTGAAGACTATACCAATAACGTGGGTTACTCTGAACGTACGGGTGTTGTCGTTGAACCAAGATTATCACTTCAATGGTTCGTTAAAATGGATGAACTCGCAAAGATCAGTTTAGAAAGATCTGAAGCTGAGTTTATTCCATCACGTTTCAAAAAAGTATTTACAAACTGGATGACAGATATTCAAGACTGGTGTATTTCACGCCAATTATGGTGGGGACATCGAATTCCAGCTTGGTATAAAGATCATGAAGTTTTAGTTCAAGTTGAATCACCTGGTGAAGGATGGACTCAAGATGAAGACGTTCTAGACACATGGTTTTCATCTGCTTTATGGCCATTTTCTACATTAGGTTGGCCAGATATTAGTGAAGATTACAAACGTTACTATCCAACCGATGTTTTAGTCACCGGTTATGATATCATTTTCTTCTGGGTTGCACGTATGATTTTCCAGGGTCTTGAGTTTACTGGTATTGATCCCTTTAAAGACGTTTTGATTCACGGACTCATTCGTGATAAAGATGGACGTAAGATGAGTAAATCATTAGGTAATGGTGTCGATCCAATGGATGTTATTAGTAAATATGGTGTTGATGCACTTAGATATTTCCTTGCGACAAACTCAGCACCTGGTGCGGATCTTCGTTACGAAGAAGAAAAAGTTGAATCATCTTGGAACTTTATCAATAAACTTTGGAACATTACACGTTTTATTACATTAAATCTAGATCGTAGGGATATCGAAGTTGATTTTAGCAAGCTTACATTAACTGATTCATGGATTATTTCAAGACTACATGAAGTCATTTTAGAAGCGGATTATAACTATGATAAATATGAGTTTGGTGAAGCATCAAGATCACTTTATAACTTTATTTGGGATGAGTTTGCTAGTTGGTATGTTGAATTTGCAAAGATCAGTTTAAACCAAAAAGAGTTACGAGAAAACACGCAAGCCATCTTACTTTACGTTTTAAAAGCAGTCTTAAAGATGATGCATCCATTTATTCCATTTGTTACAGAAAAACTGTATCTTGAAATTACAGATGAACCATCAATCATGATTTCTAACTGGCCAAAAGCTGGTTTAATCGATAAAGAATCGATTGAAACATTTAAAGAGATGATGGATGCGATTACGAAAGTTCGTAATCTAAGAAGTGAATCGAACGTTATCCCATCAAAACCACTAGATATCCATTTGGTTATTGAAGATAAAAATATGTTTGATTTAATGCTTAATCAAAAGGATTATTTCCAAAAGTTCATGAATACAGGTCATTTGTTGATTGAAAGAAAACTCTCTATAGATGAAGAAACTATTTTATTAGTTGGTAAATCGATTCAAACGTATGTCATGAAAAAAGATATTATTGATCCTGAAAAGGAAAAAGAAGCGTTGCTCAAGCAAAAAGGTATACTTGAACAAGAAATTAAACGCAGTGAAGCTATTTTGAATAATCCAAACTTTGTCCAAAAAGCGCCTGAAGCAAAACTAAAGGTCGAAAAGGAGAAATATCAATCCTATCTCAAACAATATGACATGGTGGTTGAAAAATTAAAAAACTATGTTTAATCACATTGATGAAGCAGTAAGTTGGTTAGAAGTCCAAATTAAGTTTAAACCTAAAACAGATTTAATTCGTATGAGAGAAGCATACCGTATGCTAAATCTCAATTTGGATGGCATTAAAAAGATTCATGTTGCAGGAACCAATGGAAAAGGTTCAGTATGTAGTTATGTTAGTCAAATCTTAATTGAGGCGGGGTATAAGGTTGGAACCTATACCTCTCCTTATCTTGTACGTTTTAATGAACGCATTCGTTATCAGATGAATGAAATTCTTGATTATGATCTTTTAGAGTTCATTATTCAAATCTATCAGTTCAATCTTGAATTTGAAAAGAGTTATGGCGAAAAGTTATCGTTTTTCGAGCTTTTAACACTGATTAGCATGCTTTATTTTAAAAAGATGAATGTTGATGTCATGGTGATG
>JAEWVV010000041.1 GCA_023458995.1 Bacillota bacterium | reverse complement strand
TGCATGCGCATTTGGAGCATACATCGATAAATCACTAATAATACCTTTAATGAGTGTTTGATAAGCTTCTAAATAAAGTGGAGTCTCTGGAATGTATTGAGAGAAGCGCCATGTACGATCTTTATCGACTGTTTTACCGGTGATCTTTCTAATTTCAAGTGAGAAAGCATTGATATGATCAATTAGTCTTTGAATTCTTTGTAAGCTTTCTTGGAAAGGTTCGCTTTCAGCTTTAAGTGTAAGTTTATGCGTACCTGCTTCAAGGTATACAAGATAAGGTTCATCTTGGTTTGCTACCTTATGAATGGTTAATGTTTGAGATTTTGTAGGTGGTATTTGATAAGCTTTAAATTCTTCAAAAGGAATAATTCCATCGATTGCGATGGATCTCACGACATCAAAATCGGTTTTATCGTTGATATAATGGAATGCCAATTGGTATAAACCACTCTTTTCAACTTCAAATGTATAATCGATTGCTTGTCCAGGTCTCTTCCATGTTGTTCCATCAATCACGTTCAGTTTTTTATAAACAGGATCATAAGGTTTAACCGATGGATTATTGAATGCATATGATTGAATATATGAAGAATTCTTAGAAACATAGTTTACAGCTTCAATGTTAATGAGACCACTGACATCACTTGATGTATAAGATTTGATATAGTCTTCATAAAGAGGACTAAATTGTGCAGGTTCAATCTTTAAATCCGCGACTTTAACGGATGTTGATGTTACGTTTTTTACTTCAACTTCATTGATTCCCTCATTAAAGTAAAAAAGGAGGGGATCAATTGTCGTGTATGTGCTTCCATATAATGACGACTGTTTCCATCCGGGAATAAGTACTTGATTTGATAAGACTTGATCGCCATAGCGGTCAGTAGCAAAATCTTTTGTTTCGTCTTGCCATAACACAGGGATAATGATGGATTGCATTTCATTATAGTAAGATTCACCATTGATTAATACGGAAACAATGATGTCATTAAGTGTAGAAGTCGTAATAAAATATTCGAGATTGAGTTGGTAATACCCAGCTTCAGTAACATCCACATGGTAAACAGCTTTATCATCTAAGCCAATGTCTTTCGTGGGTTTATTTAAATCAACATCAATACCGTCAGAATTATCTAAAACACCCGTGTGGGTACCTAAATTAATTTTGATTTGATGTTGGTGTTCATTTAAATAGTCTGAATACATATATTTCAAAGTACCTTGTTCAATTAAAAGTTCTTCTAATAATTGGTAAGCAGATGATACTTCATTTTGAGATAGCAAACCATCTGGAACATAAGCATAACTACTTTTAGTTAGGCTTGTTATCCCTATAATAGCTAAGATTAAAGCGATTAAGATGACGATTGTCTGTTTTAGTTTTCTCATAAGTATCATTACTGCCCCTTTTATAATTTGGAGGCACCAAATCTTGGTGCCTCCACTGTCTGTCTATGATTGAAAATCTTAGTGTTAATTATTCAAAATCTGCGTCTGATTTTTGATAATAAGTCTTTAAAGCTTCTTTTAAATCAGCAAATGCTTGTTCAAAACGTTCATTCCATACGATGTTCCATTCTGGAAGTCTTGCAAGATAAGCGTTCGTTGCAGCTACACCATCAAGAATTCTTGGAGAAGTAGCTTCTGGGTCGCCTGACAATACTTTTGGATCATCATAGCCCCAAATTTCTTTAATGATAACATCTCTTGATCCATTGTTATCAAATGTCCATGGATATGCTTTATCTGCAGTATCTGTAAGAATACCATCTTTAAAGATGTCTAGAATCATTTGGAAACCAGGAGTTTTTTCTTTGTTCTTCCAATATGCATGAGTTGGAACTGAATACCAGTATTCCATTTGCTTGTCATATTCATCACCGATAATAACGGGTAGACCATCATTTAAAACGGGTTGTAATGAAGTACCATTGTTATATTGTTGTCTGCTTCTTGCTTCCCATGAACGTGTATCTGCTGTCCAGAAATGTGCAAATGTGTAAGCAATTTCTAAGTTTTTGAATTCTTCTTCAGATAATTCAGCATTATTATCGTCCATTGCGTAGTTTCTAACTGCAATTGGGTCTAATACGAATCCAACTGTATTATCAACACCTGAAGTAGAAGGTCTTGGATAGTAATCCCAGTCAACATCATTCTTCATTAGGTCGCTTGTAAATGGATTTGCAGCATCGCCTAACATCCAAGGATCATCAGCATTTGTAAGCATCTTACCTTGTTTGAAGAAGTTGTGTTGCCACCATGAACCACTGCTGTAGAATTCATCAGTTGTAGCACCTGTGCTCCAGCTTGCTCCTGTTGGCCATAAAGCATGTTCAGCCCATTGTGCAAAGTAAGGAACGATTGCTCTAACTTCGTCAGAGTTTACATTGATGTAATCACCGCCAACACCTTGTTTAAGAAGTTGTTGACCCATTGTTGTTGCACCAGTAAACATTATACGCCAATGAGGGTTTTCTGATCCATAATATTCGTTTGGAACACTGTTTGTAATAAATTCTGTATATTCTTCAATTGTCCAATCTGGATCTGGTACATCAATATTCTTTTCTTCAGCAAGGTCTCTATTGACATAGATTCCCCATGGAATTAAATATTCTGGAAGTGCTGCTTGCACACCATAGTAATTTAATAATCCAAGTAATTGAGGATTGAATTCTTTGTAAGAATCATATTCTGCAAACACGGATAAGTCTGAGACTAATCCACGTGTTGTATCAGCTGCTAAGTCAGTTACAGACCAAATGTCAACTTTGTCACCTGTTTGCTGTTCGAAGTTGCTTCTGTATTGGTCCCATGTTTCTTTAGTTGTGTTGTTGTAAGAATCACCTTGCTTGAAATGGACATTGATCTTGATATTTGGATAATGTACATTGAATTCTTTTGCTACCGCATAGAGTAGACCAACGTTTTGGTTGGTAATTTCAAGTGGATCAATTTCTGCATGTCCAAAATCTTCGTATGTTTGGCCATCTCCGTTATATGTCATGATTGTGATTTCACCTTCAGCATCTTTATCTAAACCTTTAGATGCACATGCTGCAAGAGTAAATCCTAACACCACAACAAGTAGTAACGCTAAAAATCTTTTACTCACGTTTTTTTCTCCTTTGTTTTTTAAATTTAGTTCACTTCAAGGCGATTATAACACTATTAGGAAAACGTTTGCAAGAGATAAATTCTTTTTTTATCAAAAATCGTACAAAAACATGGAAAACGATTGAAATTTGTGAGTTTGGTCGTATATAATAGGTTTTGAAGGGTAAATGAGTATTTTTTTACTATTTTCTCACTTTTTGTAACTATCAAATATGAAAGCGTCAAAAGTTCTAGAAATTAACATCAAGAAAAATAACAATTAAGTGGATTTCAATAAAAAAAGCAGCGATGAAAAGCTGCTTCAATGTTGATTATAGGTATTATTTGTTCAGATGTTTAATCACTTGATCACGGAGGAACATATTACCTGCCATGTTCATATGGATGCGATCTCCTGAGAGTGTTAGCACAGAAATTTTCTTAAGTAATTTGTCAAACTCTTTTTGAACATCAATGAATAATAAGTTATACTGATTAGCAATTTCTCTTAAAATCACGTTATAACTGTCTGTCTTCTTTCTAAGGTCATTTTCTTTATTTGTTTCTAAGAAGAATGGAGACATCAATACGACATTGATCTTTTGTTCTAAAAGTCTTTCGACAATGGTTACAATATTTTTCCGGTAACCGTCTTCAGTTAATTGGAACATCGGCATGTGCGGGCAATCGAGTTGTCTCCAAGCATCGTTAACTCCAATCATCATCACAACATGATTTGGATGATAAGCTAATACGTCTTGGTCTAAGCGGTTCACTAAATCGATTGAACGATTACCGCTAATCCCTTGATTAATAACTCTTAAATTGAGTTCTGGGTGGTAGAGATGGTAATAACTGTTGACCATGTTGACATAACCATTACCTAGAACATCCCAAAGATAAGATCCTTCAACTTCGCTTTTGTTTGCGTGAGTGATGGAATCTCCAAAAAATATTACTGTTTCATTTGGCTTAAATAGCATAGATTTACCTCTTTAGTTGATTCATAACATCTCTATATTACTTCATCTAACTTAGAAATTCAATCATGATTTGTACCAAAAGATGGGGTTATTTAAAGAAGAAAAAAGAATGAAAAATCTCTTTTGTATAAACAAAAGGTAGAAAGAAAAACGATAAAAAGATTTAAAAAAGAAAGGATACAAAATGAAAAAAATATATACACTGACAATCTTCTTGTTTCTCCTGGTGTCAATATCTGGTTGCAAACCTGCTGAAACAGAAGTTAAACCAGATTATAGTACGTGTAAAGCATGTGGTTATACATATAACTTAAGTGATATCAACGACTATGAACTCGTTTGGTCTGATGAATTTGATGTAGATGGAAGTGTTGATGATACGAAATGGAGTTTTGATCTTGGTGGATCTGGATGGGGAAACCAAGAAAAACAATATTATACTGATGGACGAAATGCTAAGGTAGAAAATGGTTTACTCATCATTGAAGCAAGAAAAGAAGTCTATCAAGGTATGGATTATACATCAAGTCGTATCGTAAGTAAGAATAAAGGTGACTGGTTATACGGAAAGATTGAAGTTATGGCCAAACTTCCTAGAGGTACAGGAACGTGGCCAGCGATTTGGATGTTACCAACAGAATGGAAGTATGGTGATTGGCCAAAGAGCGGCGAAATCGACATTATGGAACACGTTGGTTATGACCAAAACAAGATTCATGGAACTGTCCATACTGAACTCTTAAATCATTTGCTTAATACGCAAGTAGGAAATCAAAAGATTATAGAGGATGCATCCGATGCATTTCATGTATATGGTATTGAATGGTTACCCGATCAAATCAGATTTTCAATTGATGGTGAGGTTTATTTCATATTTAAACCTAAAAATCAAGTCCCACGTCCAACCGTTGGACGTTGGCCATTCGATCAAAAGTTTCATTTGATCATGAATATAGCAGTTGGCGGGTCATGGGGTGGGGCGAGAGGTATTGATGATTCAATCTTCCCACAGACGTTAGAAGTAGATTATGTAAGAGTGTACCAATCCGAAATGGTATCTCAGTTAAAGAAAGGTTAAAAAGGATAATAGATATGACACAAGCATTTCATTTTGAAGAAGGAAGGCTTTGGATCGAGAATTACGATCAGAAAAAGCCATTTGCATCTTTTTTACCTGGTATCGCTGGTAAGTATGGTATTCCGATGTGGGTTTATTATGTGAATCGTGCACAGCTCATCTCCAGTTTTGGTCTTGAGTCGAAAGATCACGCGATGCTGGATTTTAGTCCAGCTAATTTAGCATATCGGCGTACAGAAACCGATGGTTTTAGAACATGGTTAAAAATAGATAATTATTTGATTGAACCTTTTCAACAAGAGAGTAAACATCCAAGAAGAATGTTTAGTGATCAAAATATGATTGGTATCGAAGAGAATATAAATGATCTTTTGATTCGCGTTTCTTATTTTAATATTGTGGAAAAACCGTATCCAGGATTAGTTCGAAAAGTAGAATTGATCAATCGTGGGAAAAAGAGTAAATCTATTGAATTGGTCGATGGTCTTTCAACGATTTGGCCATTTGGAACAGGCAGTTATATGACAAAAAACATGAGTAATCTCGCGGTTGCTTGGTTTGATGTGTTTAATATAGAAGAGAAGATGCCTTTCTTTAAGAATAGATCAACAACAGAAGATAGCGCTGAAGTGGATAAAGTTGAAGCGGGTCATTTCTATTTTTCAGTTGGAGAAAATAATCAAAAGTTAGATGTTATCTATGACCCATCACTTTTATTTGATTATGACTTAGGACTTAAAAAACCAGCCAGATTTGCTGATTATCATTTAAATCAACTTCTAGGTGAAGAACAAATCAAAGTGAATCAGTTAATGAGTGCTTTTTCTGCAGTAAGCATTAAACTAGAAGATCACTACACATTTTATACACTCTATGGGAAAGCAAACCATATGGATGAGTTAGAGTCTTTATCTCATGAATTAAACTTTGAAGAGTTCGTTCGTTTAGAGAAAAGACAACAATCTCTAATCAAAGAAATCACAGCACCCATGCAGGTAAAAACAAACTATCCTTTATTTGACTCTTACATGAAACAAAACTTTTTAGATAATTTACTTAGAGGTGGTTACCCGCTTGTATTAAAAGGTAAAGAAGAACCAATTATCTATCATATCTATTCACGTATACACGGAGATATGGAAAGAGAATATAATCATTTCTTTGTTGAACCCGCCTATTTTTCACATGGAAATGGATCTTATAGAGATGTAAACCAAAACAGAAGAAATGACATCTATTTTGTACCTGAAGCAGCACGGTTTAATATACGTCAATTCATGGACCTTATTCAAATGGATGGGCATAATCCTTTAACCATTAAAGGCAGTAGATTAGTCATCCAAAAAGAAGATATCGATGATATATTGAAGTATGTTTTATCAAATCAAAAAATAGTTAAAGATGTCATAAGTAAGCCATTTACTCCAGGTGAACTCATGACAAAAATCGATCACTTATATGTAGATCTAACTGTTTCAAAAGACGTCTTTTTAGACATTGTATCTAGTCATTCCGTGCAGCAAATTGAATCGGTATATGGAACCGGTTATTGGAGTGATCACTTCATTTATAACATGGATTTAATCGATGCATATTTAAACGTTTTTCCTGATCAACTTGATGAATTATTCTTTAAAGGAAAATATCGCTTCTATCAAAGCCATGTCTCGGTTTATCCAAGAAAAGTTAAGTATGTTTTAACACCATCAAATGAGGTTAAACAATTAGGCGCTTTATACAATGATGATGAAAAAGTTAAAGAAACTAAGTTAAAAGTTGAACAAACAAACTTCCATCAAACGAGTGATTTTAAAGAAGTTGAAGTAGACTTTTTCACTAAAATGATTCATCTTGTTACGATTAAGTTCAGCAGTTTAGATCCTTATTTTATTGGGATTATGATGGACAGTGAAAAACCAGGATGGAATGATGCGATGAACGGTCTTCCTGCTATTTTTGGTTCTGGTGTGACAGAAAGCATTACTTTAAAAAGATATGTTGAATTCTTAATTAACAGTATCCATAAGTTAAATCGGGAATCGTTTGTTATCCCTAAGTTACTTTTAAAATTCTTTAGTGATGTCGTTAAGTCAATTCCTAAAGGGTTCGATGAAATGCAGGATGTAAGAGAAAAATTCGTTAAAGAAACGAATAACTTCTTTGATCAAACACTAGACAAAATTTCAACATCAGAACTGATGGATCACCTTAAACAGATGAATGATGTTTTAAACGCTGGAATTAAGAAAGCAAAAGAAATTGGAAAAGGATTAATTCCAACTTACTTAAGTTATGAACCAAAGTCATATGCATTAACAGGAGATTCACATCCTGATTTAGGATATCCAACGGTTAAGGTTTCATCATGGGGTGTTAGAATGTTACCTCATTATTTAGAAGCTCCAGCAACACTCCTTAAAGTGACAAAAAATAAAAATGAAGCTAAAGAAATCTATGACTTTGTGAAGAAGTCTGAGATGTATGATCAAAAACTAAAACTATATAAAACATCAACAGATCTTGAAGATGAAACGCTTGCGATTGGACGCGCGCGTGCATTTACTAAAGGATGGTTAGAAAGAGAATCTAACTTCATGCATATGGCGTATAAGTATTTAATCGGAACATTCAAGAGTGGTCTTTATGAAGATTTCTATGAAGATATTAAAACGATGATGCCACCCTTTATGGATCCTGAAGTATATGGAAGAAGCCCATTAGAGAACTCTTCATTTATTGCAACATCCAATAACCCTAACCCTAAGAACCATGGAAGAGGTTTTGTAGCAAGACTAACTGGGACAACTTCAGAAGCGATGACTTTATTACTGTTAATGATGACAGGGGAGCACTTATTCACCTATGAAAATCATGAACTTCGCTTCCATATAGAACCTAAATTAGATGCTTCATTCTTTGATTCAAATAACGAGGTATCATTTACACTGTTTGAAAATATCAAGATTACAATCAAGAATCCATTAGGTGCCAATACATATGAAAATATTTATCCAGTAGAGTACGTTTTAATCAATCAAATGGAAATGATTAGAGTATCTGCGTCATATGTCTCAGGAGAACTTGCAAAACGTATTAGAGATAAAGATTTCGCTCAGATCGTTGTTACTGTCAGTTCCAATCCTATTGTTAAGAACTAACTTTAGGTTTAAAAGGCGAATATGCCAATTTGCATATTAAATCATATAGAATTGTGACATTTAGATTTAAGTAACTTTTTGTCATATTCAAAACAAAAAGGTCTTACATAAAACATGAGTTTGTTTGGTAAGACTTTTATTTTTGTTTTGATGGTTATAGGTGTAATCATAAACACTTAAAATATGGTATCATGAAGTATAAATTCATTCTAAAAATTCAATTCATTACGATCAATTTAACAAGTACGGGGGTAAATACACATGATCAAAATGATAAAATTAACAAAATCATATCGTGTGGGAAAAATGGAAACACTCATCTTAAGAGGGATTGACTTAAACATCAAAATGGGTGAGTTTGTTTCAATTTGTGGACCTTCAGGTTCAGGTAAAACAACGTTACTGAATATCATGGGATGTCTTGATTCCTTTGATCAAGGAACGTTTTTAATGTTTGATCAAATGGTTCAAGAAATGAAGGAAAGTGAACGCACAAAACTTCGAGCAAACCATATAGGATTTGTTTTCCAAGATTATTATTTAATCGATCATTTAACTGTAGAAGAAAACATCAAAGCGGCTGAGCTTTTAGGTGATCCCAACCATCAGTTAGAAATCGATCATCTTTTAAGTGAAGTTGGTATGAGTAAACATAAACATAAGTACCCACAAGATTTATCTGGGGGAGAAAAACAAAGGGTTGCGATTGCAAGAGCATTAATCAATTTACCAGATCTCATTTTAGCAGATGAACCAACCGGAAATTTAGATCATGAAAACACAGTAAACATTATGAAGTTACTCAAAAGAATCCATGAAACGTATGGCAATACGATTGTAATGGTAACGCATGATGAAGAGACTACACAATATTCTAATCGAATTTTGAGAATGCGAGACGGAGTGATCGTTTCTGATGAAAAGGCAGTTTAAGCATTTCCTTTTTCAGATGCGCATGGTCTTTAGGCGAATAACGCACGAGAAGATGCGCTCAATGATTATGGTCATGAGCATGACAACCTTATTTGTCATGCTTATTTTGGCTTTTTCTGCACGAAATGTTATCCATGGGTATTATATCGAAAGACAAGAAAGTATTTATTTACCTTATGATATTACCATGGAAACTGACCAAAATACGAATGCTAGATTTTTCTCGATTACCCAACTTATCCAATATAAAAATACGCATGAAGATATCAAGAGCTATGTTCCATTTTTTGAAACACAAATGCTTATTTCTGCAAATAATCAAGAGTCTTATGTCAAACTCTTTGCAGGAGAACTTAGTGATTTAAGAGTTTTAGTCGATAAACTGGACTATGTTCATTTAACGCTTGGACCAAGTGATGTCATGGTCACGAAGAGTTTTGCAGAGCAAAATGAGGTATCGATCAATCAATCGATTGAGTTATGGATTGGTAGTCAAACCAAGACGTATCAAATTGTTGAAATCATACCTGATCAAAGTCTATTTAGAGAACAAAGCATCTTTGTTGGTAAAACATCCATTATCCGTGCAATAATTACAGAGATTGATCCAAGTTATAATGCATATCCTGATCAAGTATTTACCAATCTTTATAACAAGGTTTATTTAGAAACTAGAGATTCTGAGTCTGTCATTTCAAATCTCAAACAGATTTCTTCATATCAAGAACTTTTGATTCAAGAATCAATCAATTATGAAGCCATCAAACAATTGGTGAATAAAAACACGATCGTTTTTGAATTAATGATTTCGATCATCATGGTTTCGATTATTCTTGTGATGATAACAACGTTTAAACTTTATTTTGATTCAAAACGATTTGAAGAAGCTATATTATCCATTTTAGGATATAGAAAAAATAAGATTATTAGACTAACTCTTCTTGAACTTTTCATATTTATTGTCATAGGTTTTACGATAAGCCTCTTTTTAACGAGTGCATTTATGCGTTATGCATTACTTGCACTTGCAAGTCAGTATAAGTACTCACTTGGTTTTAAAGAGTGTTTACTTGCATTATTAGTGGGATCATCATCCGCGATATTAAGCATGATAATCATCAACCATCGTAAACCAGAATCTTTAAATCAGAAAGTGAAGGCATCAAAGCCAATACGCTTTATTTCTAATCCGAGTTTCATAGCAAAATGGTGGGGAATCGCTCTTTTTATTACTCTTGTTTGTTATATAATCGATAAGATAAGTCCTAACGAGCAGTTTTTAATACCTTTAATTGTAAGTATCTTTTCACTGTTACTGGTTTCGTTGATGATGACTATCGTCTTACTATCTAAGATGATGTCATCAAAGAAGAAATTTAGTCTTTATATGCAGATGATGATTCATGAAAAAGCTTATTTACTCTTAACTGTCATCGTTTTTTTCATCTCGATAGCGATCATGCTACTCGTTCATGCCAATAGACACCTAACCGCTCGAATCGATCAGTATGAAGATGATTATGTATTTGATATCATGATGACGAACATTTCGACACCTATCGGTCAACTTAAAACGGAGGTAGAATCACTACCAGATGTTGAAAATATCGAAGCTGTCTTTAATTTTCAAAATGTTATAGTTGAAGACCGAAATATTTCCAGGGTCATTTCTATTGATCCAGAAAAAATCAATTTTTATTTTAATCTCGAAATAAGTGAAGAAGCTATTTATACATTAAAGAATTCTACTGAACCAACCATCTTACTGCCTATGATGTTTCATGAGAGTAGAGGTTATGAAGTTGGTGATTCGGTTAACATCAATTTGAATGCAAACTATAAAGAGATAAGTTTTATCATTGGGGGG
>JAEWVV010000040.1 GCA_023458995.1 Bacillota bacterium | reverse complement strand
CGTTAATTGAACCACCTATTAATTCGTCGCCAGGTGATTTATCTACAGGAACTGACTCACCAGTTAACATGGATTCATTGACTGATGACTTTCCCTCGATAACTTTACCATCAATCGGAACTTTTTCTCCAGGTCTCACTAATAGAAACATGCCAACTTTAACGTTATTGACTGGAATATCTTTAATATGCCCTTCTTGGTCTATTAGGTGTGCCTCTTCTGGCATCAGTTTTAACAGCTCTTCCAACGCTCTTGATGCACCTAATACCGACTTCATCTCAATCCAATGACCGAGTAGCATGATGGATATCAGCGTTGATAATTCCCAGAAGAAGTCTTGTCCAGTTTGAAATATGACTGTATAAGCACTATAGATATATGCAACACCAATAGCAAGGCCAATGAGAGACATCATGGCTGGTGCTTTCTGTTTCATTTCTTCAAATGTACCCTTGAAAAATGGGGATCCTCCATAAATAAATAACACTGTACTGAGTATCAAAAGAATGTATAAGTCTCCAGTAAATCTTAGATTTAAATCTAGGAATTCTTGAATCATAGGTGATAGCGTTAAAATTGGAATTAATAATATAAGTGAAATTAAAAATCTTCTTTTAAAATCTTTAACCATCATAGCATGATGGTCGTGGTGATTATCATGATTTTGATGTTCAGTATGCTTTTGACTATTTTCGTGATGGTGATGATGAATTTCTTCATGGTGGTGATTATGTGCATCTTGTGTTTCATGATTCATGCCTACTTTGTGATGATGATTGTGTTCATGCTTGTCCATAATTTGCCTCCTTTAAGTTAGTTTAAGTGTTGTAAGACACGTATTTGAACTAGTAAAAGTTGAAACTTCCTCAGTTGCAGTTAAATTCCCATATGATACGGTGACTTGAAAACGTTTATTTTCAGGTAACCAAATACCAGCAAATCCATTTGAACTGCTTATAATCGTTCTTTCAATGATGACAGTATTTGTTTGAGAATCAACAATCTTTACCTCAAACGATTTGTTTTTTAACTCTCCTCGACAGGTGACTAAATTATGATTAGCACAAGGATGTGTTTGATTGACATAAGGCGCAAATGAGAGATAAAATTGTCCATTGGGTAGTTCTAGTTCCACTTGCTGTTGAGAATCACCTAGAAGCAATTTGGATCCTGTTATTGCAGCACTAAAATTTGTGGGTTCATTCAAATCATTCTCTAAATAGGCTACTATTTCTTTTACCGTCATACCCTCTAAATCATATTTTGCCAAGAAATCGTTTCGATTTGGTGAATTTGCTGCTACAAAAGCAATAAGTCCAATAAATGCTATAAATATGGAAAAACTGATTAGTAATTTCTTTTTCATCATAGACCTCACCTCAAGTATTTCACTAAAATTTCAGTGATTTCATCAATTTTTTCTTTACCTTTTTGTTCGAAAATAGCTTCTGTAACGCATGTACTAATATGATCGTTTAATATTAATGCATTAGCATTTTGAAGCATAGCAATAACTGATAGTATCTGTTTTGAGATATCTACACAGTATCTTCCTTCTTCATACATTTTTAGTATGCCTTCCACTTGACCTCGCCCGGTTTTTAATAATTGTTTAATTTTTTCCTCATTCAAATGTCTTGTGTTGTGTTGATGCAACTGATTCATAGTTTCCTCCTTTAACCCCACCACGGGAGGGGTATACAAGTACATTATATCATGATAGTGTCAAAATGCAATAATATTTTTACATTCATTTTATATTCATAATTGTTTGGTATTATATAGTCGAGGTGAGTAAGATGAATAAAAAACAAGGTATCTTTTTAGGGGTTTTTATAGGATTATTGGTTATAGTTGCTATCGCATTCTGGTATTTTTCACCACAGTGGGCAGACAATAGTGATTATCCATATTATGGTCATATGGTGGGAGGTTGGGGTATGCCATTTGGTATGTTAGCTATGGGTATATTTTGGATTGGTGTGATTTACTTCGCATTAAATGGTTTTAGTTATCGCAGTGAATGCAGACACGATCAAGCAATTGAGGTATTAAAATCACGACTTGCAAAAGGTGAGATTACAATTGATGAATATGAAAAACTAATAGAAAAATTGAGGGATAAATAATATGAGAAAAGGTTTGATTGCTTTCGGACTAACCATCACAGTTGCATTTTTAGGCATGTTATCAATGGTGGCTGTAAATGCATATTCACGCGATAATGGTAATGATATTCTTGAGTTAAATTTAAGCCAACATGGCATGATGGGATCAAATTACAGTCTTTATAGTTTTGAAAGAATATATCTTCATCTATCTACTGATAATCAAGAAAAATTAGATTCTGGTTTTGCTAATGAGTTAATAACCACAGATATTCAACAAAAAACTGTTGTAGAGGTTGTTGAAATCATTGAGCAGATTAAATCGGATATCATAGATGATGTTCAGATTGAGTATTCTACCCAACGATTTGGCATGATGGGCGGTAACATGATGGGGTATGGTGGAAATGATCCATATGCAAATTGTGGTTACCAGAATAATGCTAGTACTTATGAATGGTTGTATATTCATTCGAGTGATGCCCAAAGAGATAGTTTGGACATATCATTTGCGGAAGCTATTATGAATTTGGATTTGTCAAATCTATCAGTTCAAGAACTAGTTGAAAGCATAAATGAAATTAAGACAAATTTAGTTAATCAACTATCAAATCTGGTTCAGCCGAATGAATAAAGAAGTTGTGGGTGGGTAAACATACTCACCCATATTTTTGTTGTTGTTGTATAATATTCACATAGGAAGTGATTTGAATGAAAACATTAATTGTTGAAGATTATCCGAAGATCAATCAGTTATTAGCGATGTATGCGCATAATGATGGACATGAAGTCAAACAAGTATATAACGGTGAGGAAGCACTTGCAGCAGTTCATCATGAAAAGTTTGATATTATTCTCTTAGATTTAATGCTTCCTGGAATACAAGGAGAAGAACTAATCAAACAAATACGCAAAGTGTCAGATGTTTATATTGTTGTATTATCAGCAAAAATTGATATCAAAGATCGTGTCGATGTCATCACACTTGGAGCTGATGATTACATGATTAAACCTTTTTCAATTGAGGAGGTCATGGCTAAACTCAAAAATGTTGAAAAAAGACTTGTTGTTAATCATCCAACAATCTATACATTTAATCATTCACATCTAAAAGTTCTACCCTTAAGTAGAGAGGTTTTTGTTCACAATCAATTGATCAATTTAACACAATACGAATATGATATTTTATTGCATCTGCTTTCGCATCCTAACATTGTTTTTTCTAGAGATATGATTATCGAGCAGTGTTTTTCAAATAGTGATGCTTATGACCGCGTAATTGACGTTTTCATAAAAAACATCAGAAAAAAAATTGATTTTTCTTCTGAAAAGTCATACATTAAAACGCATTATGGTATTGGATATCAGTTTGTGGGGGTAAAAGATGAATAGTATAAAGAACCTCCTTATATCACAAATCTTTAAAATAGTGCTCATCATTTTTCTATCAACCATTTTTTTATTGAATATTGCTTTTTATTTTTTTACAAATAACCAATTCCAAAAAGAAATTGCAAGACAATATGATGAACTATACAATATGACTGCTCATCTATCCACTGAAGAAAACTTCGAAACTTTAATCGTATATTTGGAGCATTATACACATAATAATGATGTAACAATTCATTTCAAAAATGTTACAGAACAAACCATTTTCTCTAATGATTTTGATGCGAGATTGCAAAAGTATGAACCTGTATATTATGATGACATTCTTCTTGGATATATTGCAGTCAACTTTGAGTCCTCCAAATTAGGTATAGATATACTTTATGGATTCATTGGATTAAATTTAACCTCCATTATATTGTTTGCCTTTGGTATGTATATTTTATATAAGTTTCTGAGGAATGAAAATACCAAGTTAAGGTTGGATTTAAATAATATTGAGACAGAAAGTTCGGTTTTCTCGTATAAAGAAATAAAGCAATTGCACCTTCAACTGATGAATGGTCAAATCCAAAGAGAAAAACAAAGATCCGTTTATGAGTCTCATATCAAAAGTATTGCGCACGATATCAAAACACCCCTTTCAGTTATCCGAATTTATGCGGATTCATTAGTTAATGAAAAACTGAATCCAACTAAAGATGTATTTTTGGACATTCAAGCAGAAACAGTTAAAATAATGAACCTAATCCCTAAGTTTATAGAACTTGACTATGTTGAACTACCATATATACAGGATGTTTCCCTATTTATTAACAAATATGCAAATAAGTACAAGGAAATATTTGAAAGTAAACAAATTACTATATCGCTGGAACTAGATAGATTATCAATTAATATTTCTGATAAAGATCTAGAGCGTTTAATTGAACATCTATTATTCAACGCTTTTTATTATTCGAATCCTCAATCAAATATCTCAATCTCTGTTCATAATAAAAACAGAAAATTGGTTGTTGAAGATGAAGGGATTGGCATGACCATCGAAACAATACAAAATATCTTAAAAGGACCTTATCGTTCAGTAGAAGCAATGAAATTGAACGATAAAGGTAGTGGTTTGGGTTTACAGTTCGTAAAAGGTATAGTTCAAAAAATAGGTGCAAACATGCAAATAGATAGTTTTATTGGACATGGAACCAAGATAACAATTCAATTTCCTCAATAAAGAGTAGAAAATCATCGAAGTAAAAACCAAATGAGTGTATGCTATTCAACTTGTTTCCCATCATTAATATCAAATATATTGTGAAAATATGTTCCCACACTGGAAAAAGTCTGGAATAGGGGAATATAAAATGGCCAAAAATAAGTTTCCGACGTACACGAACTGACTCGTTTTGTGTGACTGTTTTGGTATCGAACTAGAAGAAGAATAATTTAAGATATATGCCCAAAAGGGTACTTTGGATACTATGATATAGAACAGCTTCCCAGAGAACACTAGGTTATGGTAATATTCCGCATACAAGTAAAAACAGATCCCGAGATAGATTCAATATGAAATGCTCATAGCTCAAGGTTATGGGCATTTTTCATCCTTAAAGG
>JAEWVV010000039.1 GCA_023458995.1 Bacillota bacterium | reverse complement strand
ACTTTCTGTACCGGAGATTGCTCCAGGAAATGTGTCAGTTGGAGAGGTAAATTTACCTCGTTTTTTGATCGTCTTTTTTGAACAGGACGATGAAGTATTGAGCATAATCATCAGAATCGCGGTATCTCTGATGGTGCTTCAAGTTTTCCGTTTTTCACTTCGTTTCTTTGAAATGTGGCTTAAAGGCTTACTTCAAGAACAACTCTCTGAAAAAATGCGCGTTAGACTTTATGGACATATTCAAGATCTAAACTATGAATTCCATAATAAAAGCGATTCAGGAGATTTGATTCAACGTTGTACAACGGATATTGAAACCACTACAGGATTTCTGACAGGTAGAATGCTCGATGTTGTTCATTTGGTATCCACCTTATTTTTTGGAGCCTATCAGCTAATTTTCATTAACCCAACCATGGTGTGGGTTACGCTTGCGATTGTACCTTTAGTAGGGGTCTCATCAACCATCTACTTCATCAAAATCGAAAAAATCTTTGAAAGCATCGAAGATACAGAATCGAAGATGATGACAGTCGTACAAGAAAATCTTTCAGGAGCGCGCGTAGTTCGTGCGTTTGCGAATGAGGTTTATGAAATTGAGAAGATGGAAACGAAGAATAGTGAATACAGAGATGCACTAAAACGCGCAAATAAGATTGTTGCTATTTATTGGGGTATCATGGATTGTATCGGTACGATTCAGTATTTAGTGATTATTGCGATTGGTGTTTATGGCGTACAAAAAGGAAACATGGATGCATCCGGTGTTGTTGCATCACTCGCATTAGTTGGTATGCTTATTTGGCCAGTGCGTGGTTTAGGAAGAATTATTAATGATTTCACGAAAGCACTTGTGGCATCAGACCGTATCAATCATATTCTCGATCAGCCAAGTGAATATGAGAAAGATGGTACGCTCACACCAGAAGTTAAGGGATCTATAGAATTTAAAAATGTATCATTTAAGTTTTCCGATACACAAGAACATTTATTAAAATCAGTAAATTTTAACATTAAAGAAGGTCAAACCGTTGCGATTATAGGTCGTACAGGCAGTGGAAAATCAACGATTATCAACTTGCTTTTAAGAATGTATGATTATCAAGATGGGGATATCTTAATTGATGGAATCTCTTTAAAAGACATAAAGAAAAAACATATTCGTAACCAAATTGGAGTTGTTTTACAAGATCCATTTCTATACTCCAAAACCGTTTATGAGAATATAGCAATTGCAGAAAAAAATGCCGATAAGGCACGTGTTTTTCTTGCTGCTGAAACAGCAGCCTTAGAAAAAGATATTCAAACATTTAAGCAAGGCTATGACACACTCGTCGGTGAAAAAGGTACGACATTATCAGGAGGACAAAAACAACGTGTTGCGATTGCACGCGTTTTAGTGGCAGATAAGCCAATCCTCATTTTTGATGATGCTCTTTCAGCAGTTGATACAAAAACAGATATGATGATTAGAGAAGCTTTAATGAATAAAACATATAAGCATACAACCATTATCATTACACACCGTATTACAACAGCAAAAGAAGCTGATCAAATCATTGTATTAGATCAAGGCAAGATTGCAGAGATTGGTACACATGATCAATTAGCTAAACAAGAAGGGCTCTATAAGAAACTTTGGGATATCCAAGGTAAGCTTGAAAGTGAGTTTCAAGCGCTTCTGAAGGCAGGTGAGATTGATGCAACACGATGATCAGGACATTCAATATAAAGTCCAGTTTTCAACATGGAAAAAAATCATTAGCATCATTTTTAAGTCGAAGAAGCACTTAATACTCTTAATTGTGTATTCTGGACTTCTTGCGACATTAGATGTTTTGACACCGATGTTTAATCGGTATGCAATTGACGTATTTTTTGTTGGTGGTGACTATTCAACATGGCCATATTATGTTGCAGCTAATATTGTGTTAGCCGTTTCTTTTGGTCTTGTCGTTTGGGGATTTATTTATGAAGCAGGTGTCATTGAAGCTGAAGTTAGCTATGAGTTAAGACGTCAAGCATTTGAAAACTTGCAGCGTTTATCGTATAGCTATTTCGATAAGACCCCTCAAGGTTGGGTGATGGCACGTATGACTTCTGATACGAGAAAGTTATCGCTTATTATCTCTTGGGGACTTGTTGATTTTGTGTGGGCTGGTTTACAGATGGTGATGATTTTAATTGTTTTATATATCACATTCTACAAATTAGCACTCATTATGACGATTATTTTACCTGTGATGTTATTTTTAGCTTATTTATTCACGAAGTTGATTTTAAAACAGCACCGTGTTGCACGTAAGTATAATTCACAACTTACTGCGCAATACAGTGAAGGCTTTTTAGGAGCGAAGACAACAAAGAGTTTATCAATTGAAGATTCAAATTATGATGAGTTTTCACTCACTGCAAACCAATTAAAAAGATCTTCTGTTAAAGCTGTTATTTCATCTTCAATATTTAGTTCAGTTTTACTCATTCTAGCGTATATTGCAGTAACAACAACCATGGTTCAAGGTTCTATT